>NZ_JBFRIY010000035.1:0-24090 GCF_041468565.1 Shewanella sp. 10N.286.54.B9 | reverse complement strand
TATTAGTTGACCACTACATATTTACCAAATATGTAAGGAAGACCATACAAATTGGCGATTACTCCAGCTTCTTTAATACAGATTTGTTTTGTGCATAAAACCTCATATTGTTGCCTTTGCTAGTCTTCTGTTCTCATATCTGAAATCAATTTCCTTCAATTTACTGAGTCAATTGTTTAAATAAGATGAGAGTTGTATTTTGATTGCGAATTTATCATTTTATTACCGCCTTATTTGTGGAATCTTCATCCAGTTATGTTTGCTTTTGTTTTTATTGGTATGACCAATTTACAAACTGCTCGCTATTTTGTTATAGATTAGTTATTGTTTTTGCCTATGATAGCGATAGCTGGCATTAAGCTCGTTTGGCTGCTATCAAAAGAAATGCATAATGTGTGAATTAATAGTGAATAAATATCTATTTTATTTCAGTGTGTTCACATCGTTAGCTAAATGACTTCTACATGTGAGTCTTCATTTAGCGAGTTTGTTTGCACTTCGGCAATTTTATGGTTGGTGAGAGGATTAGATGGAAGCAATATCAGAACAGTTAACCGATGCGTTAGGAATAATGATCCTCGGCATGTGTTTGGTTTTTGTGTTTTTAAGTGTATTGATTTTAGCAATGAAGTTAGTTGCTAAGAAATATGCGCCAAAGCCCCAAGAAAAAACTAGCAGTGCTGCTCTCCAGCCAATCGCAAGCAAACCTGCAGTGAGCCCTTTAATGGCTGCTGTTATTGCATCAGCAATTCATCAACACCGTCAAAAAGCATAATAAAGTAGGGAGTTTACCATGAGCAAGCCACTGGCTTTAACCGATGTCGTCTTAAGAGATGCTCACCAATCAATACTCGCTACTCGGTTGCGTACCGAAGATATGTTACCTATTGCGCCATTGCTCGATAAAGTTGGCTTTTGGTCGCTTGAGTCATGGGGTGGTGCAACGTTTGATTCCTGTATTCGTTACCTTGGTGAAGATCCTTGGGAACGTATTCGAGAACTAAAAAAAGTGATGCCTAACACGCCTCAGCAGATGCTACTTCGAGGGCAAAACCTTTTAGGCTATCGTCATTATGCGGATGATTTAGTCAACCGATTTGTAGAACGTGCTCACACCAACGGTGTTGATGTGTTCCGTATATTCGATGCAATGAATGATGTGCGAAATCTTGAAACTGCAGTTAAGTCTGTGGTTGAAGTTGGCGCTCATGCACAAGGGACACTGTCTTATACTACCAGTCCTGTACATACGACAGCGACTTGGATTGATATGGCTAAGCGCATAGAAGATATGGGCTGTCACTCTTTGTGCATTAAAGATATGGCCGGGCTGTTAAAGCCATTTGAGGCTTATGAGATGATAAGCCAAATCAAATCTCAAACTAACTTAATCGTTTCTCTTCATTGTCACGCGACTACAGGGCTTAGCACTGCAACTTATCAAAAAGCGATTGAAGCAGGTATAGATGTTCTCGATACAGCTATCTCTTCTATGAGTCAAACCTACGGACACAGCGCCACCGAAACCGTGGTCGCTATGGTTGAAGGTACTGATAGAGCCACTGGTTATGATATGGAATTGCTGGAAGAGATTGCTGCTTATTTCAGAGTGGTACGTAAAAAATATGCAGCATTTGAGGGCGAACTGAAAGGAATTGATTCACGAATACTTCGCGCACAAGTGCCTGGTGGCATGTTGACTAACATGGAAAGCCAGCTCAAAGAGCAAGGCGCGGCAGATAAGTTAGATTTGGTGTTGGAAGAGATCCCACGTGTTCGTGAAGATTTAGGTTTTCTGCCACTGGTCACACCCACCTCGCAAATTGTAGGTACCCAGTCTGTCATCAATGTTTTAACGGGTGAGCGTTATAAGTCGATGACAAAAGAGACTGAAGGGGTACTAAAAGGCGAGTACGGTGCGACACCAGCCCCGGTCAATGGTGAGCTTCAACAGCGCGTACTTGCTGGAGCCGAAGCGATTACATGTCGCCCAGCTGACCTTCTTGAAGCTGAACTTGATAAGTTGCGAGTTGAGCTTGCTGAAAAGGCCACTGCAGAGGCAATCACACTGTCAACAGAGCTCGATGATGATGTATTAACCTATGCATTATTCCCGCAGATTGGTTTGAAGTTCCTTAGCAACCGCAATAACCCTGATGCATTTGAGCCTAAACCAGAAGTTGCAGCTAAAGCACTTGAGGAAGCTAAAAAGACAGAACTTGCCAGCACAGATAAACCAGGGCCTGAAACTTACACGGTAACAGTGCAAGGGCAACGCTTTGTGGTTGAGGTCGCTGAAGGTGGCGATATTAGTGAAATTACCCCCGCTGAGAATGTGGTGCCTTTTGCAACACCTGCACCAGCTGCAGCTGTTGATACGTCAGCGGTAAAGCTTGAACAAAATGCGCCGTTATCAGGTAACATTTTTAAAGTACATGTGTCTCTTGGTGATAGTGTCAAAGAGGGGGACGTGGTTATTATTCTCGAAGCGATGAAGATGGAAACGGAAGTAAGAGCTGAGGCCGATGGTGTGATCTCTCAGGTTTGGGTGAAAGAGGGTGATTCGGTCGCTGTTGGTAGTCAACTGCTAGCCTTAGCTTAGGAGTCTTCATGGAAGGATTATTAGCTTTTTGGTCAGAGTCTGGCATTGCCAACTTTACGGTAGGCCAAATATTTATGATGGGCGTTGGCTGCTTGTTGCTGTTCTTAGCCATTGCTAAGGGATTTGAACCATTACTATTGCTACCTATTGGCTTTGGTGCGATTTTGGCCAACATTCCCAATGCTGGTTTTACTGACGAAGGTGGGCTGCTCTATTTTGCTTATCATGTTGGTATTGAGACGGGGATCTTCCCGCTACTTATCTTTATGGGAGTCGGTGCACTAACCGATTTTGGTGCGCTGATCGCTAACCCTAAAATGTTGTTACTGGGCGCAGCGGCGCAATTTGGCATTTTTGCCACACTGCTTGGTGCAATCGGCCTAAACCTAATTCCAGGTTTTGAGTTCTCGATGCAGGATGCGGCAGCGATTGCGATTATCGGTGGTGCAGATGGGCCCACGGCGATATTTTTGGCGTCGAAACTTGCGCCTGATCTACTGGGTGCTATTGCGGTTGCCGCGTACTCCTATATGGCATTGGTACCACTCATTCAGCCGCCAATCATGAAGCTGCTAACGACAGAGTCTGAGCGTCAAATTAAGATGGAGCAGTTAAGGGAAGTCAGCAAAAAGGAGAAGATCATTTTTCCGCTGATGGTACTTGGATTAACTATTTTGTTCTTACCAGCAGCAACGCCGCTGGTGGGCATGTTCTGTCTCGGTAACTTGATGCGTGAATCTGGCGTGGTCGACAGATTATCGAGCACTGCCCAAAACGAGCTTATCAATATCGTGACTATCTTCTTAGGCCTTGCTGTTGGTTCTAAGTTATCAGCAGATAAGTTCTTGCAAGTCGAAACTCTTGGTATTTTGGTATTGGGCGCTGTAGCGTTTGGTATCGGCACGGCGACAGGAGTGTTAATGGCTAAGCTTATGAGTAAGCTATCGGGTGGTAAGATCAACCCGCTACTTGGCGCAGCAGGGGTGTCTGCAGTGCCAATGGCTGCACGAGTCGTGAACAAAGTGGGGCTTGAAGCGAATAACCAAAACTTCCTCCTTATGCACGCGATGGGGCCTAATGTGGCTGGTGTATTAGGTAGCGCTGTTGCCGCTGGTGTATTGCTTGCAGTGCTTGGCTAATAAAATGTTTGACTAAAAATATCAAATATATTTATGAGCTAAATCAATCCCGTACTTTTTAAGTACGGGATTTTTTTTGCGTGAAGCAAAATTTTTAAAACCCTTGGCTATACTGAAAGCAACTTAATGGCAGTTTACCTCGGCACCTGCAATACCTTTCGCAATGGAGTGCGAACTTATGAATAATCACTTCAATAGTATTATTCGCTCACTACAAATGGAATTAAAGTACGTGGCGATATTCAGTTTTTTTGTCAATCTTTTGATGCTAGCGCTGCCTATTTACAGTTTACAACTCTTTGGGCGAGTCATAGCTAGTTCCAGTTACCACACTCTCGTTAACCTCACTCTCATTGTCGTTTTTTTGCTTGTTGTACAAGCGTCATTGGATTTTGTCCGCAATAAGTTGATGCAACAGAGCGGGCTTAAGCTTGAGATGAAGTTGAGCTCTATGCTGGTACATGAATCAATTGAAGCGTCTGCTAGGCAAGGCAGTATTAGCAAACAGAGTTTACTCGATGTGCGTGAAGTTCGAAGTCTTCTCCTTACGCCATCAACGACGGCAATCTTTGATGCCCCTTGGGTTATCGTATTTCTTATTGTGTTGTTTGGGCTGCATCCATTATTGGGTGTAACGGCGACATTTGGGGCTATCGTATTGTCATTGTTAGCGTTTGGTGTAAAAGCTGCTGCTAAACCACCGCAAGATGCGGCATCAAAAGCGGTGATTGAAAGTAGCATGCAGATAAACGATATCTTACGTCATGCAAGTTCATTGCAAGCCATGGGAATGGCGGCTGATGTTGCTAAGCATTGGCAGAAAGGGCATCAACAATTACTCGGGTTACAGTGGAGTGTGGCCGATAAGGTCAGCATGATGTTGGTATTAACTCGTTTAACTCGGACGCTTTTACAGGTCGCCGTTATTGGTATAGGTGTTGGGCTTGTGCTAACTCAGCAATTGGGCACTGGTGAGATCATCGCTGCCTCAATTATTCTTGGACGGGCTATGGCACCCATAGAGCAAGCTGTTGGTTGCTGGAAAAATTGGGAGTCGAGTTGGCAGGCCTATCAAAGATTGAAGCAGGCGTTAAAAAAAGCACCTGAGGAGAAAAAGACCTCGCTACCCGCCCCTAAAGGAGAGTACCTACTCGAACGAGTAAGCTTTGCTATCGATCGTCATAACAAGCCGATACTTAACAATATTAACTTTCGCCTACAAGCGGGGCTCTCCCTCGCGATAATTGGCCCTAGCGGTTCTGGAAAATCGACTCTCGCTAAGCTACTGATGGGGATCGTGACACCCACGAGCGGTATGGTAAAGCTTGATGGCGCCTGCCTGAATCAATGGAATGGCGATGAGCTTGGACGTTATATCGGTTTTGTCTCCCAAGATGTAGAGCTTCTATCTGGCACTGTTGCGCAGAATATCTGCCGATTCAGTGATGCTGAGCCTAAAGAGATCGTCGAAGCGGCACGACTTGCCTGTGTCCACGAGCTTATCATCGGTTTACCTAAAGGTTATGAAACCCAGTTAGGTGAGGCGGGTAGTCAAATCAGTGGTGGACAAAAGCAACGCTTAGCTCTCGCGAGAGCACTGTTTAGCAAACCTAAAGTGTTAATCCTCGATGAACCCAATTCTAACCTAGACCCCGAAGGCGAAGTGGCTTTGGCGATAGTACTGCAGTACTGCAAAGAGCAACGGATCACCGTGATAATGATCAGCCACCGAGCAGGGTTTTTACGGCAGATGGATTGGGTTGTTTGCTTAAGAGACGGTTTTATAGAAAAAGCGGGTCCGAAAGAAAAGTTCATTTCCGATATACATGAGTTCAGTGAACGTACAGAAAATGCGGTTCAATCAATCGATAAACCCGCTGCAAATCAGTAAGGATATGAGCATGGACGATTTAGTGGAATTTAATACTCACAGGGTCATAGTGTTCGGTTTATCTATTATCGTGTTTGCTGTCGGTGGCTTTGTTATTTGGGCGAGTTTGACCAAAATCGATGCCGCAGCCATTGCACCGGGTAAGTTGGTGGCCGAGAGTCAACGCAAGAAGGTACAGCACTTACATGGCGGTCAAGTAAAACAGATCTTAGCTTTTGAAGGACAACACGTAGATCAAGGTCAAGTCTTGATTGAGTTAAGTGACGTGCAGGTAGAAGCTGACTATCAGCGGCTGTTATTAAAAACAGTACGAGCCCAAGCACAAATCGATAGGTTAACTCCGTTACTCGAAGGAGCTGGTGATGGATTAGAGAATTCAACCCATTTAGTGTTTTCTTCGCTTGTTTTAGAGCATCAGCAGCGCGATGAAGTTGACCAAATAATGGTCATGCAGCAATTGATGTTTGAAAGGCAGACTTCAGATTTTCATATGTTTACTCAGCAATACATTTTCCAAAAAAATCAGCTAGAACACAGCTTAAAAGGGACTCAACTGAGGCTTGTATCGACTCGGAAACAGTTAGATTTAGTCAAGGAGGAGGTACAGATGAATGCCAGTTTACTAGACGATGGTTTTGTCTCTAAATCTCGTCACTTAGCGATTCAGCGCAGTGAATCTGGGGTTGAAGGTCTGCTCGCGCAGCTACAGGCAGAGGTTGATGTTACCACTGCAAGGCTGGGGGAGTTGAATCAAAACCATGAGGTAGAACGCTCAAATAGACAACTGCATTGGGCACAGCAATTACAAGAGCAGCGACAGATAAGAGATGAAGGTTTGCACCGACTGTCAGCTCAAATTGATAAGAAGCAGCATATTACTATTACTGCGGAGCATAGCGGTACCGTTGTCGCCATGGCTATCCACTCTATTGGAGCCGTTATATCGCCTGGTCAGATATTGATGGAGTTAGTGCCAGAAACAGATGACATGATAGTGGAAGCCTATGTGCGTCCAGAGGATATTGATGTCGTGCATGTAGGGTTATTAACTCAAGTCCGGCTTACCGCTTATGACAGTCGCGATGCAATACCAATGAGCGGAGAGGTCATTCATGTCTCTGCAGACCGTTTTTTCGCTTCATCAGCAGGACAACCAGAAGGATACTTAGTCAAAGTTAAACTGAACCCCATTGATAGCAACCATTCAAATATTAAGTTGCACCCAGGAATGTCTGCCGATGTATTTATTGTGCTGCAACCTCGGACATTACTTGAATACCTGTTGTCACCACTTGGTAGCTCTTTTGAGCTGGCATTTAGAGAAAGTTAATTATTAGTTCAAGCTATTTAGCTTCTATTACCTCCCTATTTAAAGAAGGAATTTTGTCATGGATGATACTAATCAAAATGATGTACTTGTTGGTACAAGTAGTGATGACCATATTGAAGGACGAACTGGTAATGATATCATCGATGGTCGTTCTGGTGATGACTATTTGGTTGGCGGAGAGGGCGATGACAGTATCTCAGGCCAAGAGGGTAAGGACTTTATTTTGGGCGACCAAGGTTTAGACGAACAGTCAGATACACCGGTGGTCGAAAATGCAGAAACTACCGCTTGGGGCGTCGAGCAAACGGTGTTCAGTGGCGAGCAGCCCGTTGACCCCGTAACAGCAAATAACCCCGCAAGCCAAATTATCAATATTGGCGGCTATGTCGGTGCGGGTGGCAATAATTTTACATTGAACGTTGCCCTGCCAGAAAATAGCCCAGTACTAGAAGGAGGAGCTGAACTGACCATCAATATACTCGTCCCCAATGAAAACGGCGAGATGGTTACGGTAACGGGAACGGCCACCCAATTAGAAAATGGTACTTTACAGATTAATTTTGAACTAACCCAAGATCAACTTGATACGAGCGGTGATATAGAGCTGCAGTTTGTTGCCAGTGGTATTGGCGCAGATGAATCAGTGGTTATCGATTCGGTTGAGTTGGTTGCACTGAATACCTATGACGATGTTCTCGATGGTGGGGAGGGTGATGACCACCTAATGGGTCAGCAAGGTGAAGATATCCTCTATGGCGGTGAAGGTAATGATCTGCTCGATGGTGGCATCAATAGTGATGAACTTCATGGTGAGGCCGGCGATGACTTACTTATGGGGGGGCAAGGTGATGACTTATTAACAGGTGGCGCTGGCGCAGACACGCTGATGGGCGGTAATGATAATGACACTCTGTATGGCGGGACAGGCAACGACACCTTAATGGGCGAGCTTGGTGATGACACACTGTTTGGCGCAGAAGGGGATGACCTTCTCCTTGGTGATGACGGTAACGATAAGCTGGCTGGCGGAGCGGGTCATGACCAACTGCTTGGTGGTAAAGGCGATGATGAGATGACGGGGGCTGAAGGTAATGATTACCTTCAAGGCGATGAAGGCGATGATAGCTTATCGGGTGGTATAGGTGATGATGTGCTAATTGCTGGTAGTGGCAGCGATAGTTTGCAAGGTGGCGCAGGTGCCGACGTGTTATTAGCAGGCACGGGAGATGATGTACTTGAAGGTGATGCTGGTGATGACAAACTCTTTGGCGAGGAAGGAAATGACACTTTAGCTGGTGGCGCTGGTAACGATGAGCTGCATGCAGGCGATGGAGATGACGTACTAATAGGTGGCGAAGGCGACGATGTGTTATTTGGTTATTCAGGAGCCAATGTTCTCGATGGTGGTAAAGGTGACGACACCATCTATGGTGGCAGTGATAGCGACACTATTATCGGCGGCGAGGGTGATGATGTTGTCTATGCCGAGTCTGGTCATGATGTTATTGACGGTGGTGTCGGTAATGATGCCCTCTATGGTGGTGATGGTGAAAACATCATAGACGGTGGCAGTGGTCATGATGCTATTTATGCTGGCGATGGAGACGACACGTTAATTGGCGGTAGCGGTAACGACAGTATTTACTCGGGCTCGGGCCAAAATATTATCGATGCAGGTGATGGTAACGATTTGGTCTACGCCGGGGTCGGCGACGACAGCATAGATGGCGGCAGCGGCGATGACGTGATATTCGCCAATGCGGGGGATGATACAGTGATTGCGGGGGCAGGCAATGACACTATCTATGCGGGTGCTGGAGATGATGTGCTTGAAGGGGGGGATGGTGACGACACTATTTACGCTGAAGATGGTGATGACTTAGTTACTGGTGGAGTCGGTAATGACACCTTATACGGTGGCGCTGGAGCAGATCGCCTCGAAGGTGGTGCTGGCAACGACAGCTTAAGTGGCGGTGACGGTAACGATGAATTGTTATCTGGCAGTGGTGATAACTTCTTAGACGGTGGTGCTGGAGACGACATCATTACCGCCGAAGATGGCGATGATGTCCTTATTGGTGGAGATGGTACCGACACCATTACCGCCGGTGGAGGACACGATATTATTGATGCAGGCTCAGGGCATGACACCATTATTGCAGGCGAAGGTGATGATACCGTTTATGCGCAGGACGGACACGATACCGTTGAAGGTGGTTTGGGTAATGACTTGCTGCACGGCGGTGTGGGCCGGGATCTCCTTGACGGTGGTTCAGGAGATGATTCGCTTTACGGTGGTGATAATGCCGACACACTCATAGGGGGTGAAGGTCATGACATGCTTGATGGCGGCATGGGCGACGATGTGCTCGATGGCGGCGAAGGCAACGACACCTTGATTGGCGGCGCTGGGGCAGATGTCATTTCGGGTGGCGTCGACGCAGATATTCTCGTGGGCGACAGCGGTGATGACATGCTTTCTGGTGATGAGGGCGATGACACCATATATGCAGGCTCAGGGGCTGATCAGTTGCTCGGCGGCGATGGTAACGACAAACTCTTTGGTGGTGATGGTGACGATATACTTGTGGGTGGCGAAGGATATGATGAGCTATATGGCGGTGCGGGCAACGATACTCTTTATGCTGAGAACGAGGCGGGTTTATTGGCTGGCGGTGAAGGAGATGACCGCTTAATCGGCGGCACTGCAGACGATCAATTATATGGTGATGGCGGCAATGACACCATCACCTCTGGTGAGGGGGACGATCTCGTTTTTGCTGGTGAAGGTGATGACCATGTCGACACTGGGGAGGGTGACGACATGGTGTTTGCTGGTGGCGGTGCAGACACGATTAATACCGGCGATGGAGACGATAAAGTTTTTGGTGAAGACGGCAGTAACACCATAAGTACGGGTGATGGTAAAGATGAGGTATACGGCGGAGTGGGCGCCGATACTGTATATGCAGGCGCGGGTGACGATGTCGTTTACGGTGGGGATGGTGCGGATACTCTACACGGTGAAGAGGGGGATGATTTTATCGATGCTGGCACCGGCGATGACATCATTACTGGTGGAGTGGGGATCGACACCATTTTTGGTGGTGATGGTAAAGATAGCATCGCTGGCGATGAAGGTAATGATCTGCTTTTTGGTGGTGAAGGCAATGATAGCTTGTCAGGTGGCGCAGGTGATGATCAACTCTTTGGCGAAGGCGGAGATGATAGTATCGCTGGCGGTGCAGGTGCTGACTTAATCTTCGGTGGTGTCGGTGAGGATACCATTGATGGTGGCGATGCTGATGATCAGCTATTTGCCGGTGAAGGCGATGATAATGTTATCGGTGGACTGGGTAGTGACTTTGTTGATGGCGGTAGCGGTAACGACACTATTGATGGTGGAGAAGGCGACGATATCTTGCTCGGTGGTGATGGTAACGACACGATTGAGGGCGGCGCAGGTAAAGATAAGCTATTTGCTGGGGCTGGTAATGACCTTCTTTCTGGTGGTGAGGGGGAAGATGAACTTCATGCTGAGTTTGGTGATAACACGCTCGATGGCGGTACAGGTGATGATGTACTGTACGGTGGCAGTGGCAATGACACCTTAATCGGTGGTGAAGGTAAAGATTATATTGAGTCACATCAAGGCCACAATACCGTAGAAGGTGGGGCTGGCGAAGATACAATCATTACAGGTAGTGGAAATGACCATATTGAGGGTGGCGATGGTAACGATACTATTGCAGCGGGGAATGGCGATAACACGATAAGCGGTGGTGCGGGCAATGACAGTATTGTTGCAGGCAGTGGCAATGACGTTATTGCAGGTGGTGAGGGCAATGACACCATTCACGCGGGGGAAGGCCATAATAACATTAGTGGTGGCGCTGGTGACGATAGCATCGTAGCGGGAAGCGGTAACGATATTATCTCTGGCGGTGATGGCAACGACAGTATCGACGGCGGTAGCGGTGATAACCAAATCAGTGGCGATCTTGGCAACGATACCATTGTTACAGGCGCGGGCAGCGACATTATATCTGGTGGCGCTGGTGATGATGACATCAAAGCGGGTGATGGACACAACACTATTACGGGCGGCAGTGGCACAGATTCGATTATTGCAGGCTCTGGCAACGACAACATTGCTGGTGGCGAAGGTAATGACAACATAAATGCGGGTGCTGGCGACAACATTATTAGTGGTGACGATGGTGATGACACTATCGTGAGCGGTGCGGGTCATGATCAAATTAGTGGTGGGAGTGGCGCTGATAATATTAATGCTGGAAATGGTAACAATCAGCTTTCAGGCGAAGAGGGTAACGATAAGCTCACCACAGGCTCAGGTGCAGATCTTTTAGATGGCGGCGCAGGTAACGATACACTGTCTGCAGGCAGCGGAAATGATCAGTTATTTGGTGGCGAAGGTAACGATAGCTTAAGTGGTGGTTCCGGCGATGACATGCTTTATGGTGAGGCTGGCAACGATAAACTGGTTGGTGGCGGCGGTAGTGATCAATTGTTCGGCGGTGAAGGTGACGACAAGCTAATCGGAGGTAGCGGCGATGACCAGCTCCATGGTGACGTTGGTAATGATCAATTAAGTGGCGGTAGCGGTAGTGACTTGCTGTTTGCAGGTGTTGGCGATGATAAGCTCGATGGTGGCAGTGGTAATGATGAACTGTATGGTGGTGACGGCGCGGATACGTTAGCTGGCGGCAGCGGTGATGACATTTTGTTTGGTGACAGTGGTTCTGATTCCATCGATGGTGGCACAGGTGTTGACGTACTGTTTGGTGGGGCTGGTGACGATACCTTAGTCTTTGACCGTGAAGATTTTGGCAGCAATGCCGACGGCAGTATGAGTAATGATAGTTTCAGTTACGACGGCGGCGAAGGTTTTGATGTATTGCAGGTGTCAGGTGACAATAATGAAATCATCGATATGACAGGTGCAGGTATTCAAAATATGGAAGCCTTTATTGTTGAAGATGGCGTTACTGATATCCAATTGATGCTATCTCTGGATAAGATCTACCAGCAGAGCGACGGTGATGGAATTGTTGCAAACGACAACGATGATCCATTCGAGAATAACTTTTTGGTGGTCGGCAGTGATAATCTAGACTTATCAGGTAGCAATTGGAGCCAGTCTGATAACACCCTCAACAGTCAAGATATGGATGACGAACTGCGCCAAAAGTACCAAGCTGAGGGCGTTGATATTGATGAGCTACAAGGTTTTATTTTCTCAAGTGATGAGGGGGATGTTGTCATTTGGAGTGATATCGATATAGGCGGAATATCGCTTAATGATGAATCGTTAGGTTAGCGGCCTGTGCTCCTAGTCCTAGCGATTGGGTTAGGAGCGGCTGCAGTGCGAATATACGAGCTTTACCAGCTGCGAATATTCTGGTCTGCAGTAAGCCAAAGCAAGAAACCTAAGGCGAATATAATCGTTAAACTTATACCGACGATATAGAGAAAGCCTTTTCTTCCTTGTTTTAGTGGCACGCCGTTATAGTTGAGAAATAGTGCCCATGCGAGAGAGAGTAGCAGTGGAAGAAAAAACAGCTTTGCCATACTTAACATCCTCAATATTAGTCGCGTAGCGATATGATTTTAAAGTATATACCCAAGCTACATGAAAGTGCAGGCTTCAGTAGGAATTTTATCGAATATAGATAGGGGTTAGACCGTCGTTAATTCTGCTCTTGTTTACTGAAATGAGCCTTAACAATATCAGCTAACTCGGTATGCCTTGATTAAAATGAACGGTAAAGCCAGTACTTAGAGGGATTTTGCGCGAAATAAAAAGGCCGCAATAGCGGCCTTTTTATGAGTTCAGAACTGTCTAGCCAGCTACAGGCGCAGACTTTTGGTTGTCATCTGCGTAGAACTGCTCTTGATCCAATTGGCCTTCAGATTTACCGATGACGACTGCAGTCATCATGTCACCAGTGACATTGGTTGCTGTACGGATCATATCGATAATACGGTCGATGGCGGCAATAAATGCAATCCCTTCAAGGGGCAATCCAACTACACCTAATGTCACGGTTAACATCACCATTGCGCTACCAGGCACGCCAGCAGTACCCACTGACGCCACTGTTGCAGTTACAGCAATGAGCATGTAGTCGGTCATGTCGAGTGGGATGCCATAGATTTGAGCAATAAAAATTGCGGCTATCGCAGGGTAAATACCGCCACAGCCATCCATGTTCATAGTCGCACCCAGTGGCAGTACAAACGAGCTATAACGCTTAGAAACTCCCATTGATTCAGTGCAGCGCGTGCTCGCTGGCAACGTACCAAAACTTGATGCCGTCGTGAATGCAACAATTTGTGCCGGTATTGCTTTTCTAAAGAATTGAACCGGGCTTAATTTGGCCACAAACTTCACTAAGCCGCCATAGACGAAAATAATGTGAATTAATGCAGCAAGGTAAATAGCTCCAATAAATTTACCCAATGGCAACAGCATAGATAAGCCATATTCACCTACCACCCAAGCCATTAAGCCAAATACACCAATAGGAGTTAGTTGCAACACCATGCGGGTAAGTTGGAACATTACCTCGGCACCTGCTTCAAGGGTTTTCTTCAGCGGTTCTGCTTTTTCGCCAACTTTATTGATAGCAATACCAATCAATGCCGCGAATACTATGATCTGCAGCACCTTTCCTTCGGCCAGCGAAGCAAAGGGATTGACTGGAACCATGTTGAGCAACACTTGAGCAAAACCAGGGACATGACGCTCGCTCACTTCGCTTGCGACAAGCTCCGTTGTACCGCCCATATCAATGAGAGAACCGATAGTTAAGCCAATGAGTGATGCAATCGTACCCGTCAGCATAAACATGCCTAGCGTCTTAAAGCTCAAACGTTTCAAATTTGCTTGTGAGCCTAAAGAGGTGATGCTCACGACAATGGCACAGAAAATAAGCGGGGCAACCAGCATCTTAATGGCGCTGATAAATAGATCGCCAAGAGGCTTTAATACCGTTGCTGACTCGCCAAAGATAACGCCAACAGTGGCGCCAAGCACAAAGGCAGCTAATACCTTTTGCCAAAAAGGGATGTTTTTAATCGTTTGCCACATTATCAATATTCCAAATATTCTATTTTTATAGTTTAAGTGACGGAGTTATCACTTAATTATTTACAATTACTAACTAGGAAAATGCTGCCTTCATACAGTGAAGGAGTATATATTGGCATTCTATAGATAGAGTGCCTTGCACCACAAACTGATTTAGTTATAACTTATTGTAATATGCAAGTTTGTTTTAATTATATTAACAGTTTACATGTAAGTAACATGACTGATAGCGACGCTTAATGCTATAAAAACATAATAGATTTGATGGCTTATGTCTGCGTCATTAGAGTTAAAGCTGAAACGCATGAAATGGTATGTTGATTATTGTGGTTAATTTTCGGTATAAGCGGAGTTTTAAGTCGATGAGTCCTTACTGGTTGTTTTAAGCTGAGTGAGTAATACTAGAGCCATATTTAGACGATAGAACAGTATCGGCATTCAAGCGAAGGAGATAACAATTGAAAAAATGGATGTTAGCAGCGGCCGTCAGTGCCGCGTTATTTGGATGTGCGGGTCAACAAGAGGTACAACCCACCTTACCTGCCGGAGTGACATTACTTGAGACCGTTAGCTTTTCAGGGCAAGAGGTAGGGATCCCTTACCGTAAATATCAATTAGCCAACGGTTTAACTGTTATATTACATGAAGACCATTCCGATCCACTGGTGCATGTTGATGTAACTTACCACGTTGGCTCAGGCCGTGAGTTAGAAGGACGCAGCGGCTTTGCTCACCTGTTTGAACATATGATGTTCCAAGGCTCACAACATGTTGGCGATGAACAACATTTTAAGATGGTCACTGAAGCGGGTGGCACCTTAAACGGCACCACAAACACCGATAGAACCAATTATTTTGAAACCGTACCGAACAATCAGTTAGAGAAAATGCTCTGGCTTGAGTCGGACCGTATGGGCTTTTTCTTACCTGCGTTAACCGAAGAAAAGTTTGAAGTACAGCGTGAGACGGTTAAAAACGAACGGGCACAGCGGATCGACAACCGCCCTTACGGCAGAATGGGTGAACGTTTCAATCAGGCATTTTATCCACAAGGCCACCCGTACTCTTGGCCTGTCATCGGTTGGCCTGAAGATTTAGATCGTGCAGATGTTGAAGACGTTAAACACTTTTTCCAACGTTGGTATGGGCCTAATAATGCCACATTAACGATTGGTGGTGATTTTGATGAAGTACAAACACTCGCTTGGGTGAACAAGTATTTCGGTGAAATTCCAGCTGGACCAGCGGTTGCAGAACCAACTAAGTCGTTAGTGACTTTGGATGAAGATCGCTATCTATCAATGGAAGACCGGGTTCACTTACCACTGATCCGCATGGGGATGCCGACTGTTTACGCCCGTCATGAAGATGAGCCTGCATTAGATCTACTGTCTAATATTCTTGGCGGCGGTAAAACATCAATCTTCTATAAGAACTTAGTCAAAGATGGTTTTGCTGTACAGGCAGGTGTTAGCCATCCTTGTCAGGAGCTTGCTTGTCAGTTCTCTTTGTACGCATTAGCTAATCCTGCTAAAGGCGGGAATTTGGACACTATTGAGAAAATCATGCGCGACTCGATAACTGAGTTTGAGCAGCGTGGCGTCAATGATGAAGATCTGGAAAAGGTGAAAGTTAACTTTGAGGCGGCCACCATCTTTGGTCTGCAAAGCGTGCAGGTTAAAGTCTCTAGCCTAGCATTTAACGAAACATTTTCTGGTAACCCCAACATGATTGGCTCTGATTTGGCACGTTATGCCAACGTCACCAAAGAAGATGTGATGCGCGTGTTTAATCAATATATCAAAGACAAGCCTATGGTGGTAATGAGTGTCGTGCCACAAGGTCAGAAGCAGTTAATCGCTAAAGCTGATAACTTTGTTGCACCAACTGAAAAGGTTGCTGCCGTTGCTGTGCAAAACTTAAACGTTAAACCGCAAATTACCTCTAAGTTTGATCGTAACCAGGTACCGCCTGTCGGCGCTGCACCGGTATTGAAAATCCCAACACTATGGCAAGGTAAGTTAGCCAATGACATTGACGTTATCGGTACTGAAACCAACGAAACACCTACGGTTGAAGTCGTCGTCTACCTCAATGGCGGACATCGAATACTTGATGTGCAGCAAGCTGGTTTAGCATCGATCACTGCATCAATGATGAATGAATCAAGCCTTAAGCGCAGTGCAGAAGATCTTACTCAAGCATTAGAGATGCTCGGCAGTAATGTTAGCTTTGGTGCGAGTAGCTATCAAAGTCATCTGAAGATCTCTGCTTTGACTGAAAACCTTGATGCGACAATGAAAATTGTACAAGAGAAGCTGTTTGAACCAGCCTTTAAACAAGCTGATTTTGACAGGGTTAAGCAACAGATACTACAGAATCTTCAGCGTCAGTTGACCGAACCAAACTATCTTGCTTCTAGAGCATTTGGAACGCTGTTATACGGTGATAAAAGTCCGTTTGGAGTGAACAGTGGTGGTTCAATTGAATCGGTTTCTGCAATCACATTAGATGATGTAAAAGCTTTCTATCAGCGCCAATATACCGCAGGCAATGCTCAAATCGTGGCTGTAGGCAATTTAAATGAAGCACAGATGTTGGCAAAGTTGAGCGGTCTAAACAGCTGGAAGGGCGATAAAACACCATTTCCTGAGTTGGCGCCGTTACCGGCATTCTCTGGCGGTAAAATCTATATCGTAGATAAGCCAGAAGCGGCACAGTCTGTGATTAAGATTGGTAAACGTGCACTTGCGTATGATGCTACAGGTACGTTCTTTAAGTCGTATTTGATGAACTACCCGTTGGGCGGCGCATTCAATAGTCGGATAAACCTTAATCTTCGTGAAGATAAAGGTTACACCTATGGCGCAAGAAGCTATTTCTCCGGCGGACCTGAACAAGGGTTTTATCAAGCTACCGCAAGTGTTCGTAGTGATGTTACCACCGAAGCATTAATTGAGTTTATTAAAGAGATTAATGAATTCCAAGCGAGTGGTATGACTGAGAATGAACTGAGCTTTATGCAAAACTCTATTTCACAGTCTAAAGCGCTAGATTACGAAACGCCGTACCAAAAAGCGGGCTTAATGCGTAACATTCAACGTTATAATCTAGATGACAATTACAGTGAGCAACAAACTAAGATCACTAATGAAGTGACACTTAATGAGCTCAACGGTTTAGCTAAAAGTCAGTTAAAACTTGACGATATGCTTATTCTTGTCGTTGGTGATCGTGCCAAGATAGAGTCTGAATTATCTACACTTGGTTATCCAATTGAGATTTTGCAGTTGTAAAGTTAGCGTTTAGGCCCAATATAGATGTGGTGCTCCTATAGGTAGGAGTGCCTCATCTATAATTGTCATGATATAGACATAACAATTATTTTTATATGACTTGAAAGTTTAGTTAATTAGCGCGGGTCTGATTATGTTGAACTTTGAGTTTAAGTCACGTACTAGAGAATAATATATTGAAATCATTCAATGAATTAGTAGGGGATCTGTCTGATCCATTAAGTCGTCGAGCACTTAGGGCAATGCAACGAGGCATTGAACGCGAAGCGCTTAGAATTGAAAAGACAGGTCACTTAGCTTCAGACAGTCATCCACAAGCATTGGGCTCTGCGTTAATGCATTCGCGGATAACGACTGACTATAGTGAGTCCTTACTAGAGTTTATTACTCCAGTTTTTGAAAATATTGATTCACTCGTTGAAGATTTAACTTACACCCATGCATATAGCGTGCGTCATCTAAATGGCCAGCGCTTATGGCCTGTCAGTATGCCTTGTTATGTTGGCGATGTTGCTAATATCCCAATCGCAGATTATGGCAGCTCTAATAATGGCAAAATGAAACGCTTATATCGTAAAGGATTGACCTATCGATATGGCGCGCAGATGCAGATTATCTCGGGTGTGCATTTTAACTTTTCTGTGTCAGATGATTTATGGAGCCGCCTCTATGACTTATCTGATAAAAGCCTGACGAAAGATGCATTTATTTCAGAGTCTTACTTTGGCTTGATCCGTAATTACCGCCGTTTGGTGTGGGTACTGCCTTACTTATTTGGTGCATCGCCTGCACTATGTGGGTCGTTTATCAAAGATCAGCAGACATCACTCCAATTTGAAAAAGTCGGTAAAGGTACACTTTATTTACCCTATGCAACCTCGCTTCGTATGAGTGATTTGGGTTATACCAATCAAGAACAAGACAATTTGGATATCAGCTACAACAATTTATCCTCTTATCTTGAAGGTATGAACGCTGCCATCAATATGCCTTCAGAGAATTTTGCCAAAATAGGCGTAAAAGTCGATGGTGAATATCGTCAATTAAATGCAAATGTATTGCAGATAGAAAATGAATTTTACTCACCTATTCGCGCAAAAAGAGTGGCAAAAGGGAATGAGAAACCTTCTGAGTCTCTAGCACGTGCTGGAGTTGAATATATTGAAGTTAGAGCGCTCGATGTTAACCCATACAGTGCTGTGGGAATTGAGAAATCTCAAATTCGTTTCTTAGATATGTTTTTGCTTAACTGCCTATTACAGCCTTCTGCTAGCACAGATGCTACAGAAGAGGCCGAGATTGCAGCCAATCTACAAGCTGTGGTGCTTGAAGGGCGTAAACCAGGCTTACAGTTAAGTCAAAATGGTAACCAAGTATCACTTTCAAACTGGTTAGAAAGCTTATTTGCTAATATGAGCTCGATTGCAAACCTGCTTGATGATGGCGCTGACGGCGACTATCAACAGGCGCTAGCTCACTGGCATAAAGCGGTTGTTAATCCTGATGAGACATTGTCGGGTCGAATTATAGGCAAACTTAAACGGGAGCAGGTTGATCACAGCCAGTGGGTGATGTCGCTTGCACAGCAGTACCATCAAGAACTCAAGGACTACCCTATTAGTGACTCAGTGCTTGCACGCTACGAGCAAGATGCTAAAACGTCTCTTCAGCAGCAAGCTGCGAGTGAAGCACTTGGAGAGGTGAGTTTTGATGAGTTTCTTGCAGATTACTTTGAGTCATAAGTTTGCCAAATCTTAAACTATTGGCTTTGTTATCAATATCTCTGTTATCTGGCTGTGCAACACAGCTAGATAGCAATAATCAGTGTGGCACGGTATCAAGTTTTCTGGCACCAGAGCCCGAGCTAGGCCTGTATCGAGCAGTAGTCACCCACCTTGATGGCAAGCCTGTGATCTCCCAGCCTAATTACCGCTTAAGTGTCGGCGCGCATCGCTTCACATTGGCTGAATTAATCGACTCACCAGACTTAAATGTCTCACTTGCAGCTCGTACCCCCAAAGAGCTGACTGTGAATGTGGAGGCTAATACTCGTTATCACATAGGTGCAAAGTTTAATCGTGATAAAATTTATAGTGGCAAAAACCCTGATTTCTGGCAACCTGAAGTGCTTAGCCAAGAATCTTATGAGTGTGAATTTCTAGAGCCTCAATAAGCTGAGTCTCTGCTTGATTTCTAACACAATTTAATGATTGGTTAATTGCATATTAGAGCTATCAATGTGACACTAGCGCATTGCTATTATTGTCTGTTGGTATGAATTTTTATGAAATGGCCTGCATTTTTTGCGACTGTTATCTTGGCAACACTATTAACGGGTTGCGCAACTCCTCCTCCGAAAGACCCCGAAAACCTTTGCTCGATATTTCAAGAAAATCGTTCTTGGTATACTGCTGCCAAAGATACCCGAGAGAAATGGGGCGTACCAGTTCACGTGCCTCTGGCAATGATGTACCAAGAAAGCTCATTTAAACATAATGCCGCGCCGCCAATGGAGTACTTCTTAGGCTTTATTCCCACAGGAAGAGCGAGCAGTGCTTATGGTTATGCTCAAGCAAAAACCATGACTTGGGATGATTATGTAAGAGAGACGGGTAATTCTTGGTCGAGCCGCAGTAATTTTAGCGATGCGATGGATTTTATGGGGTGGTTTATCTATAAAACGCATAAAATCAATGGAGTATCTAAGTGGGATGCGCGTAACCAATACTTAAATTACCATGAAGGTTGGGGCGGTTATAAACGTAAAACTTATAATCAAAAAGCTTGGCTGATCAAAGTCGCTAAAAAAGTCGATGACCGCTCAAAACGTTATGCAGGTCAATATCGACAGTGTCAGGAGGATCTTGATTCTTCTTGGTTGTGGCGACTATTTTTCGGATAGTTAATGCTCATGCGATAAATAATCGTTAAAGCCAGTTTGCAATCGCAACTGGCTTTTTTCGTAAATATTATAAATTAGCCCTTCATGTTTTTCTATTTTGCCCGATAACAATGTAGATATTTTGTTAAATCAAATTTAATCTGCTGCGGCAGCTAATAATTCACTCCTTGGCTCTGCCTATTGAATGGAACTCTTTATGCAAGATAATGATGATCACAAGTTGCAATTGAAGCTTATTTTCCCTGTCGTTGCGGTAGGTCTTGCTGCATTACTGCTATTTATATTGTTTGCTGATGCTTCAATCTCTAAGTGGGATATCGCTATGTTACTTTTGGGCATAACGCTGGCTCAAGTGATTGGCTGCTGGTATGTGATTAACAATATATTGAGTAAACGGTTAGCCAGATTGAGGCAATATCTGGCATTAGTGGTGAGCACTGAGGAGGCTCCCAAAGAACGTCTTGTTGATGTTAGTGACGATGAGTTGGCATTAATTACGAATAACCTGAGTGAATTTATTGAAGGCCTAAAAGGTATTCTTGATAAGGTCCGAAATGACGCAACCATTTTCCGTCAAGGTTCAGAGCAGCTGGCAGAGCAGATGACTTTAGCTGAGGTATCTGTAGAGCTAAGCAGCGACGAAAATGCAAAGATCACTCAATCATTGAGTGAAATAGATGGTACTGCTCAGGAGTTGACAGGCAATGCTAAAGAGCTGCAGTCCACCTCTATGAAAGTGAATGAATTATTGCAAACGGGTACCAAGGACGCCTTAAAGAATCAAACCTTTATGGGAGATTTTACCCATGGCATTGAAAGCTTGGTTAGCGAACTTGATGTGTTGCATAAAGACAGCCAAAAAATCGGCAACGTGTTAGAAGTGATCAAAAGTATTGCTGAGCAAACCAACCTGCTAGCCCTTAATGCGGCAATTGAAGCAGCTCGGGCGGGAGAACAGGGGCGAGGTTTTGCTGTTGTGGCAGATGAAGTAAGGGCATTGGCCCACAGAACCCAAGAGTCAACCGTCGAAATACAAAGCATCGTTGAAGGCCTGCAAGGTAAAACCAGCAGCGCAGTTACGGCAATTGGTGAAAGCCAGCGCGTGAGCCAAGAAAGCTTGCAGCAATGTCATCGGGTGTCGCAAGCATTTACCGATATTGGTGGCGCTTTTCAGCAACTTGATACGTTGACCGGAAATATTAATGACAGTATTCAGGGTCAACAAACATCAACTTCAAGTATTAATGACCGAGCATCTGAAATCTCACGGCTTAGCCAAGATGTGCATCGTAATTTGAAGACGATTTCTGAGCAAGCAAGAGAGCAAAAAAGCACATCTGCTCAGCTGGATAAAATCCTCAAGCGAGTGTGCGTGTAAGCGTAGGCTAAAGGTGAGCCTAGCAATATACTGGGTCTATCAGCGTTTTATAAATGCTTATAGACCTTGCCACGCTTATGTTTATACATTGCTTCATCGGCAGCTTTTATTGTCTTATTTAACTGACCATGATACTGCTCGATACCATAACTAAAGCTAATATCTCCTAGCTTACTTAGTGCCGCCTCTATAGTACTTAGTTCATTTTCGATACGCTCTATAGGCCCGTGGCACAGTGCTATAAATTCATCGCCGCCATAACGCGCCACTAACTGCGTTTCATGCCATTGAGCTTTGAGAAGGCGGCTCAATTTCTGTAATGCTGCGTCGCCTGCCGTATGACCATGTTGGTCGTTAATTGCTTTAAGGTTATCTAAATCGATGAGTATCAAGTAACTACCAAAATGGGGCTTTAGCTTCCATTCGTTAACAAGGGATTCAAAACGTTGACGGTTGTACAATTCAGTTAAACTATCAAAGTTGGCTAGCAAGTTAATCTTATGGTTTTTTTGGTAAAGAGAAATGGCATTGGCAGCTTCATGAGTCAGTATCGCCACTAGGTTGCGATCATAGTGGCTAAACGCTTTCACTTTTCCGCTATCTAAATTGAGCATGGCGTAAAGCTGACCATCAATATGGATCGGGCTCGATAAGGTTGAACGTATCGGTGTCGAGGGAGCATCGAGCAGGATACTTTGAGTCGATGAACTTAATGAGCTGCGAGAGTTAATCGCTTCCATATCATCAATAACAACGACTCTATCGCATTTACCTTTGGTTAACCGATATTCAAATGATTGCTTCAAATTGATATTGAGTTGTCTAAGCTTATTGATATCAATTCCCACACTCGAAACAAATGAGAGTGCACCGCTGTTTGGTTCGACTCGAATAATTGACCCCATTTCAGCGCCATCAACACTGCTCACGGCTTTATTCAGCAGCGCGTTTAAAAAAGCGGTTTCATCTTGATACTGGCTGGAAATATTAACTAATTCAAACGTGGTTTCATTCACATGCACAACTTGCTGCAGATGCTCCCAAAGTCTTGTGAGGCGTCCCTGATGAAAATAGTAATTGAGACTGTAGCCAAGCAGGTAGATGATGCCAACAAGGAGCAAGTTTGCCACAGCGTTTGGTGATGCGGTGATACTAAAAAAAAATGACCAACAGACAAAAAGCAGCATTAATGGCACGCCTAGCAGAGCTAAGTGAGTCTTCCAATCGAGTGAATCAATTTTCTTCTTTTTTAAACTGTCTTTGATGGGCAACATGAATATCCTATTCAACGGAGTCAAACCATTTGTTTGCTGCATTCAAATGAAAATATGTGCTGGTAAAGCTCATGGTAAATAACTTAAATAGTAGATAAAAAGTACAACTCTAACAAGTGCTTAATCTTACAACGGCAAGTAGGTGTATTTGTTGAAAGCTATCGAGCGAGTTTATCAAATTTACGCGACTAAACTGTAGTGCTATTTACGTTTAATAACGCAAATGTATATATCATCATTTTGACTGGCAAAATTATTTGTGTGAACACCTCGTGGTGTTACAAAGTGATACACAATGTTCATGCTCTATAGCCACTGAAGCGCTTAGTTCGGCATGGCGCCGTATAATCACAGGGTTCTTAAAGGTAAATAAGAGATTGGCTGGCAATCTTAATCATTTGTTATACATATGTACTAATAAGTTATTTGCAGTCAAAACCAAGCTTAGAGATAATTAGACCATTGGCTTTGGGGGAAGCCTGTTTACTCTTTGCGCTTATTTTCATTATAATGCGCGCAAATATAATAATGTACCGCCCTACACAAGGACAAAAAATGAGCAAACCATTTGTTGCAGTATTAATGGGGTCTGATTCTGACCTGCCTACAATGCAATCTACCCTAGATGTACTAAAGACTTTCAACATTACGTTTGAAGCTAAAGTGACATCTGCCCACCGTACTCCAGCTGCTACTCACGCTTACGTGACTGATGCTGAAGCTCGTGGTTGTAAAGTATTTATTTGTGCTGCTGGTCTTGCTGCACACTTAGCAGGTGCAGTTGCTGGTATCACAACTCGTCCAGTGATTGGTGTACCAATAGACAATGGTCCACTACAAGGTCATGATGCATTACTATCTACAGTGATGATGCCTGGTGGCGTTCCTGTTGCTACAGTTGCTATTGGTAGTGCTGGCGCTAAAAATGCGGGTTACCTAGCAGCGCAAATGCTAGCGGTTGGTGATGATGCACTAGCTGTAGCAGTAAAAGAAGAGCGTGCTAAGTCTGCTGAAGCTGTTCAAGCTAAAGATGCTGCGCTACAAGCTAAACTAGCTTAAGCTACACTAAACAAATAAAACCGCAGTGTTTTCACTGCGGTTTTTTTGTGTCTGTTAATACCAAAGGTATGACGTATCTGTGTTTTATACCAATTCCATTAAAGA
>NZ_JBFRIY010000034.1:30130-32361 GCF_041468565.1 Shewanella sp. 10N.286.54.B9 | reverse complement strand
ATATTATTTTCAGTCGCTGATATAGCCCCTCGCTTGTCATCACGAATAACTCTGCCTGTTTCATCAACCAATTGCAGATAATCTTTCAGTGAGAAGGTAATGCCTTTGGGTTGATGTGCGCGCTCATTACCAATAAAGGCTAATAACCTCTTAGGTTGCTCGCCTTTTACGGCTGCACTGACTCTTAATTTTAAACTTGTGAAATCCGATTGCTCTGGTGTGTTAGCCATCTTAGCGCGAATAGGGTTGAGCTCGACATAAGTCATACAGGCCAGAACAGCCGCTTCATCTAGCAAAGCTTGTGATTTAAAACGTCCCTCCCAGAAGTGCCCAGTGCAGTTATCCTCGATATTGGCTTGCCTCGCGATGGGTTCATTGAGGCAACGCATAAACCAGCTGATATCACTGAGTCTTGAACGGTAAGTTGCAAGAAGGTGTTTGAGTTGCACCACTAAATGCTCATCGATAACTTCACCCTTAGCAAATTTTTGCGTTAGCGCAGTACCGTTAAACAGTTTATGCCACTGCTCTACAACCTCTCTATCTGACCAGCTATTCACTGTTTCCAGGTCAATGTATAGCACCACATGCAGATGGTTACTCATCACTGCGTAAGCCGCTACATCAATAGCAAACACATCGGTTAACTTGAGTATTTGCTCTTCAACCCAAGCTCTTCGATGGTCATAGTTCTTACCCGTGTATTTGTCATCCCCACATAGAAAGGCGCGCCGCACTACACGACTGCAACAGTGATAATAAGGTGTGTCTTCGATGCTAATAAGGGTTCTTCTAGGCCGTGGCATACAACCTCCAACTGAGACTTATCTATCAAGCTTAGTCTGAGGTCATTCGTTATGCCATTAACGATGGGTGGCAATATTTGCAATCACCGTCATCGGCACATGCATTTATACCGTCGACTAAGCCCGAATGCATAAGTTCTTTAAAGGTCACAATATCCATGTCAGATGATTCATTAACAAAATCAACATTAGGGTTATTAATTAAATACTCAAGAACTGCTTTATGTGCTTCCATGTTCACCTAAAAATATAACGCCCTGCTAATAAGTGAACCAAGTGCTGGCGGGCGATTTGCTCAGCAAATGGCATGACAGCCTTGGTGAATCTGAATTTAGCAGCTTGTTATATTTACACACCATCAGGACGCCAGCCTATGTTGGGGTTAACACCACTTAAAACCTGAATGCAGCCATTATTAGTAGCGATTAAATATTCTGGGTAAACACCGGCACTAGCATCTAAAATTCCTTTTTGCCTAGTCTCACCATTTGACCATCCTCCGGAGAGAATTTTGAAAACATGAAAGTTAAGACTTAAACAAGATAGAACGGAGTAGTATTGCATGTCAGATTCATCCATGAAGCGAAAGGCTGTTACCCATTCAAAGGATATTTCCAAATTAGCGTCTATACCATTTTCATTTTTAGTAGAAAGAATGATTACTAGACCATCTTGACTGAACTTAGCCGAACAAACATCATGCTCAAACCTTTCTGACCAATGCTTTGGTCCCAAAACTTCAGCGTCCACTTTAACATCCTTTGTAAATATAACATTTTAATATACGGCGTGCGCGTTTTGCCAAGCCATGTTGAGAAAGCGTGCACAGTAAAAAGTCTGAAAAGTTGATTCATAACAGTTTATTAGACATTTACGCTTAAGGTTGTATCCAATACACCTAGGGAGAAAAGTGAGTCGCACACTTTGCTTTCCGGTTATCTGAACTTTTCATGAACGCACACTTACATCTTACTGAATTTACGTATTTTTCTCTTTTCACTCAATAGCAAACCGTGAACTGATTGTGCAAAATTTAGAGATTAACCGCACAAAACCGATACTACTGTACAAAAGTACAAGCATTGGTTAACTAAAAGGCTCTCGCTAGACGGAAGCCATACTTTTCCGACTGATGAGAAAAAGTATTACAAAGAGGTCAGTGCTGCATAGGACAAATTACTGGAGATAACACATAAAGGGGCAAAATTGAGTTACAAAACTAGCAGGAAACATCTATTCCCCATCGGAGTTGCCGAAGTGCGGAGATGAAAATGTCGTAGAACCATCATGGTCTTTCCCGTGCATCCATGCACTTCAAGACATTCAGGCATCCTGCCTATCAGATGATGGTTCAGGCTCGGCGGGACATGGATGTCCCATCTGAGCTGTTAGGCAATTTTTATTTGAGCATGAGGAGCAACAACT
>NZ_JBFRIY010000034.1:0-29400 GCF_041468565.1 Shewanella sp. 10N.286.54.B9 | reverse complement strand
AGCATGAGGAGCAACAACTTCGTCGGGGCGTCATGGTGGATGCAAGGAGGATAAGGACGAGCAGTCCTCCTTGCTCGGGTGTGGGCGAAGCGCCACGACTATAGTCAGACGCAGTCTGATGCATTAGCAGTGTAGGCGCAGCATTATCACCTAACACAAACTAAACAACCCAAATTAAGCTTAAGCTTTAACGAGCTTATCCAAATCTGCTGGACGATAGTAAACCGATTTAAGCACCTTACCTTGGCGCACTACTTTACCTGCCATATCAACATCTTTAGCGCATTTGGCAATGATAAAGTCACCTTTAGTGCTGCCAACAATTTCTACGCCTTGCTCAGCGTAAAAAGCAACTGTCTCTGCCAGCTCTTGCTCGTTGCGGCATACTTTGCTCATGTTGCTTGAGTGCACTTCATCCCAGCAAGTGACAAAATCGATTTCACGGTTTTTAGCCACATGTAACAGCAGGTCAATCACGTAGCTTATCTCAACACGGTCGGTCAGTTGCGTTGCGCCTAAATGCACTAAACGTCCCATTAATACATAAACAGAATCGACAATCGCATCCGCTTGTTCAACGCGGCTGTCGGCTTCTGCAAGCTCGGTTAACTCTTCGATAGCGAGTGAGGTGTGCAGCGTATCGGCTTTATCATCCAGTGTGGTTTCATCTTCAATCGGCAAATCAAAAGTTGCTCGAAACTCTCTAATATCACGGTAAAGGTGGTCGTAGAGTGGTTGATCTAAAGCGGATAGTTTCATTGGTATTGCCCTTGGCGCGAATATTCAAAATTTGACGCCATAGTAAAGAAATGAGCCTAAAAATGAAAGTGGGCTTTGGTTAATGCTTGCTGTCTAGGTGCTGGTTGATTTGTTGCATTATCTTAGTAATGATAGCCACAACAGAGTCTGCGCTAATATCTAATCTCTGCCAGCCATCGGTACTCATGATCTCTAGTGAGGTGATGAGTACTGAATTTACATCAGTGTTGTTGGAGCCTGCTGTTGAACATTCACCAGCCACTCTAAAGGTTCCCTGTGAAGTCACAATACGACTAATTGTAAACATCTTCATATACGCAAACTCCAGCATAGCAAAACGGGCTTTTACCTTAGTGCAAATCTCAATATAACTGAAGCTAAAGCGGTACAAGTTAACAAAAATATTGCAATTCTCGCCTGCAGAACGGCTTTAGTGTTAAAAGTTTTTAAATTCATTGATTAGCCTGATAATTCTTCTCTGCTGCATAAAAAGTTGGCTATGGGCAGTTAGCGTGAATAGCTAGTCTTAATGCTGCGTGGCATCTGTATAGGCGTAATACAGCCAGTCTCTAGTCTGCTAGACGCGGTTGTTGCATTTATGTAAGGATTGGCGGCTGCTAGCCCATTGTTCTTCGCCGATTTGAAGTACTTAGATTAGATGCTGGCTAGGAAAAATATAACAATAATAAAAGGATGTTGTATGACCACAAATAATGACGCGAGTCCGTCACCCACTGAAGAAAAGCCGCAACATAGGTTACCTTCGTTATTCGATGCACTAGTGCCTATCATCGCGCTGGTGATCATGCTGACCGCTGCGGTGTATCTATTTTCTTCTGATAGCTCTTATGGTGCTAACCAAATTGCATTGATCATGGCGGCCTGTATCGCACTGGTTATTGGGTGGAAAAATGGCTACAGCTGGAATGAAATGGAGAAGGGCATTGTACGCAGTATTGGCGTCGCGACCGGTGCTTTACTTATTCTGTTTACCGTTGGTTCGTTAATTGGTACTTGGATTCTCGCAGGCACAGTACCAACGATGATCTACTACGGTATGTTGATCCTCAATCCTGAGTATTTTTACGCCGCTTGTTGTCTGTTATGCGCAGTGGTTGCTATCAGTATTGGCAGCTCTTGGACTGTGGCAGGTACTCTAGGTATCGCATTAGTGGGCGTGGCATCAGCCATGGGGCTCAGCGTTGAAATTACAGCCGGCGCGATTATCAGTGGCGCTTATTTTGGTGACAAGATGTCGCCAATGTCAGACACCACTAATCTTGCTCCGGCGGTGGCTGGCACTGATATTTTCTCTCATATTCGCCATATGGTGTGGACTACCGTACCGAGTATTATTATTGCGCTGATTATCTTTTTGTTTATTGGTTTAAACAGTGAAGCGACGACCAACAGCAGCAACTTTGAAACCACCTTATCCTTAATAGAAAATCAGTTTGCACCGGGCTTACACCTGTTATTACCATTGTTGGTGGTATTGTTCCTCGCATATAAGAGAATGCCAGCGTTTCCAACGGTTATCATTGGCACGATTGCAGGTGCTATCTGCGCGGCAATCTTTCAGTTTGATGGGGTGGTTGCACTGGCACAAGATGACACACTTTTGCCTGTGGTTGCATTGGTGAAAGGCATTTGGATCGCCATGTTTAACGGTTATAGCGCTAACACTGGTGATGAAGTACTGGATAGCCTGTTAAGCCGCGGCGGTATGAGCAGTATGATTAATACGGTTTGGTTGATCTTATGTGCCATGACCTTCGGTGGCATCATGGAAGTGACAGGCCTGCTTAAGCGGATACTGCAGGGGATTTTGGTTGGGGTTAAATCAAGTGGTAGCCTAATTATTACTACCTTAGCCAGCTGTATTGGCGCTAACTTGATCACCGCCGACCAGTTTATTGCCATCGTATTGCCGGGACGCATGTTAAAAGTGGAATACGCCAAGCGCGGTCTGGCGCCAGTGAACCTGAGTCGAGCATTGGAAGATTCAGCCACTATTACTAGCCCATTGATCCCGTGGAATACTTGTGGCGCTTATATGGCGAGTACACTTGGCGTTGCGACGATTGCCTATCTGCCCTATGCTTTTTTTAACTTAGTGTGTCCGTTTATTAGCGCGGCTTATGCTCATTATGATTTTAAGATTGAGCGTTTAGCACCTGAATTGGAAGAGGCCATCGCGTAACTATTTTGACTGTCAGATAAGGCCGAGTATTTTAAAATACTCGGCCTTTTTTGATGACGATTTAGTTGTCTATTTGCCACTGTCTTTGGTTGTTCATCTCGGTGATCAACACTTGGAAGTTATCTTGACTCTGTAGGTAGCCAAAGCTTGGGTGAAGTAGTAATAACTCGCTGTTGAGTAAGCCTTGATTAATCGCCTGGATCAGATAGCGCAAGCTATCATTAGTTTGCTGTTGATGGGCGTAAATCAGCGCCAATGACAAGCTGTCTTCGGCCCTGTCTGAACCGTTAGTGAGCCGCAGTTTATATTGCTCAATTAGTGGTGCTGCGTCGAGATCTTGCTGGCTTAGATAAAGCAGCAATTCGGCATGCTGGCGAGTATGGTTGTTGCTGCTGTTAATATGTGGGGCAATCGTTTTGGCTGCCAATTCAAATTGCTGCTGATATAAATAGCTTTGCGCTAGACCGTAGTGATATTGGAACTGCTGCGGATGCGATAACAGCAGCTGGCTAAAGTGACTTTGCGCCGCGGTTAATTGCCCCTGTTGTAGCTGCCAAAGCCCAAGCGTGGTGTTGCCAAGCACTGAGTCAGGCTGCAATAGTAGCGCTTTGTCGAGCCATTCTAGAGCTTGTGAATATTGGGTGAGTGCCAGTAAGGTTTGTGCCTTGTGCACCATGCTGACACTGTTAGTGTTATCTCTATCGAGTGCTTTATTGTTCCAATACAATGCTCGTTGTAACTGCCCCATTTCACGATAAATAAAACCTAAGTTCGACATCGCTTCGCTAAAATCGCTTTGCTTTTGCAGCGCTTTTAGGTTGGCATTGGCGGCTTTGGTTAACCAGCCCTTATTGTAGTAAGCCAATCCTAGCGCTTTATAAGCTTGGGCTAAGTTGGGGTCGAGTGCTATTGCTTTATAGGCGGCATCGACGGCAAGCTGTTGCCAATGATCGTCACCGTTAAACTGAAATACCCCTTGGCTGTAGGCGTCAGATAGCCCGGCATAAGCTTTAGCCATGTTGGGGTTGATCTCTATGGCGGATTTGAACAGTTTGATAGCATTTAAGTTATCTGCTTGGCGATAGCGATGATAGTAATCTAGTGCTTTACGATATAGCTCATTATCAAAGCCTTGGGCTTGTTGTTCGGCCATGGTCTCGCTGACTGATTTGGGAATATTATGGCTAGAGGAGATAAGCAGGGCGATGCAGGCAAACAGTACTACAACAGTAGCAAGCCCCAGTGAGGTGGCCTTCCAAAATAAAGGATAGCCTTGACCAGCTTTAGGGCTGACATAGCTATCATTGGCTAAGCTTAATTTTACGCTTAAAGAAGAGTCGGCAATCGGCGTTTTGTTTATCTCGCCAATCATACGGTAACCACGACCTCTGATCGCTTCGATATATTTAGGCTGTGAGGCGTTATCTGCTAATGCTCGCCTTAGTAGCTTTACCCGCTGCTTTAATGTTTCATTGCCTACTACGGTATCGGGCCAGACCTTTTCGACCAGTTGTTGTTGGCTCAATATTGCAGGAGCAGCCTCTAAAAGCGTGCAAAGTAGCTGATAGCTTAACCAAGGCAGTTTAAGTTCTTCGGTGTCATTGCGAACAAGCGTTCCAAGCTGGGTATCTAATTTAAAGTCAGCAAATTGGTAGCGATAATTGATAGTGCCATCCTATAGCGTGCCCAATGATTGGACTTATCTTGGTAAATGATATCTGCGGCATATTCACAACTTAAATGCAGTGAATCTTAGTATCAGCCTTAGCCGCATGAGCCTATGCTAAATATCTACTTTACCCATGTTTCACCAACTGACAACCGCTTTCACCAAGCTTCACCAAGATTTACTTAGTGCTTCACCACCTATTCTTCGGGTTTTCCATAGGCGTGCAACAAAAAAAGCCCTGTTAGTTTGCACCAACAGGGCTGCTCTACAGATATGTTGAGCGAGAGCATAGCGAGGAAAGGATTAACGTTTAGCGTATTTGTCGATGAGCTTTTCAAGGTAGGGCTGGATATCTTTATCACTCCAGTCTAGATAGCCACGTAAAAAGCCAATCAGGTTGCCCGAGCCGTCAAATACATAAGTGGCAGGGACAATATCTGCCGGCATTACTTGGCCTATGTTCATTTCAGGGTCTAGCCAAGTTTGATAGTAACTAAGGTCGTGTCGCTCTAAGAATGCTGCCACTTTATCGCTCTCTTCATCAATCGATATCGGCAGTACAACAAGGTCATTATTGATGTTGGCTTGACGAATCGCTTCCATCTGTGGGATCTCTTTAATGCAGGGTGAGCACCAAGTCGCCCACAGACTGACGAGTACCACTTTGCCGTCAAATTGTTTTAGATTTACAGTGTCTCCTTTGGTATCGCTAAAGCTAACATCGGGTACCTGTCTTGCGGCACTCATCTCGACAAATCGCGACATGATCATCGGTTTTTCAATCGGTTCGCCAGTATCGTAAACTTTATTGGTCGGTACCGATGCCTGGGTAGAAAAAGCCAGACCTAAACTAAGGCTGATAAAAGCCACAGAGCAGAGTAGTCGCTGTTTGGCATTAAAGCCTTTATGCATAAGTGACTTAGTCATGTGAAGTATCCTGAGTATTTTTCGAAACAATAAGTGTTGGTTTAATAAAAATGAATCCGCCTATAAGCACCATAATGACCAGCCCCAGTGGCAATAACCAAAGTACAGCGGTGTTGCTATTTAGCGGCGGCATATAGCGGATTTTGTCGCCATAGCGGGCAACCATAAAGTCGATAATGGCCGCTTTAGATTGCCCCTCCTCTAACATTAAAAATATCTGCCCTTTCAGTTCACTGGCGATCTGGCTTTGCGAGTCGAACAGATTTTGATTTACCGCCATCGGGCAGCGCAGTTCTCGAGCTATTTCAAAGCCGATGATCTGCTTTTGTTGTTCGCTGTAGTGGGTTGGTGCACTATGTTCTTGAGCGAATACACTGATACAGATAAATAGCTGCAGCAACGCTAACACCGCAGTTGTGAAGAGTTTTACTGTAACCATATTATTGAGTGAGTAGCTAGGCAGTTTCATTGCAAAGCTCCTGATGCTGGCGGGACTTTACGGCGGAATTGACCAAACTAGGCTTAGTAAGGAAAACGGTAGTCAATCCGCCAAACATCATTAGCAGCGCACCTAGCCATATCCAGTTTACTAGCGGTTTATAGCTGATTCGGATGAGGTATTCGTTGTCATTGAGATGGTTATTGTCAGTCAGTTTCTGCCCCATAGAAACGTAGAGATCGCCAAATAAACCGCTGCGAATACCGGCAGCTGACATCTGCATGCCATTGGTTTTGAAGGTTTGCCTTTGAGGGTAAAGGTAGCTGATGAAATTGTCTTGGCTATCTAGCACTCTGATCTGTGCTTGTATCGCACTGTAGCTGCGATGCTCTACTGCCTGAGTCTCTTCATAGATAAAGCTGTAGCCACTTAGTGTTTTCCCTTGCCCTGGCCCCATCCGCAGTAACTCTTCAGTTTCAAAGTTTGATACCACAGTGGCACCAAGAACTGACACTGCTACGCCCAAATGCGCAATACACATGGCGTAAAAGCGGATTGATGAAGAGCTGCAGTTGCCACGGTTTACTTCATATTTTCTAAACGCGAGCCGTTGCACGAGCGCAAGCCCTGTAGCACTAATGATCCACAGCGCAGAAAACAGACCTATTAATAGCCAAATATTAAAGCTAGCTTGCATCATTAGCGTCGCAATGAGCGCCATAGCCAAACATATCGCTGCTAATATTAGCGCCAGTTTTAGTTTGTTGCTGGATTGCCATTTTTGCAGTGGTGCAAAGCCCATGAGCAGAAATATAAGCGCAGCTATAGGAATAAAGATACTGTTGAAGTAGGGCGCTCCTACTGAAATAGTTTGACCGGTAATGACTTCAAAAATAAGTGGATAGCAGGTGCCTAGCAGCACTGAAATTGCAGCAACTACCAACAACATATTACCAAATAGAATCAAACTTTCTTTGGATAATAGTGAGAAGCCAAGCGGTGTTGATTTTATTTTTACTCGCTGGGCAAACAACGCCAATGCAGTGCCTGAGAATACAATCAACAAGATCAATATCGACAACCCGCGGGTTGGATCTGAGGCAAAAGCATGTACCGACTGCACTACACCAGAACGGACTAAGAAGCTGCCGAGTAAGCTCAGCGAGAATGCCAGTATGGCGAGAAAAATACTGCAGGAACCTAGTATTCCACGTTTGGCTGTCAGTAAGATAGAGTGCACCATGGCTGTTGCCACTAACCAAGGAATAAAAGAGGCGTTCTCGACGGGATCCCAGAACCACCATCCACCCCAACCTAGTTCGTTGTATGCCCACCAAGAACCAAAAGCATTACCACCAGTCAAAAATACCCAAGCCAGAATCGCCCAAGGTTGCAAGTAGCGCGCATATTGCTGACTAAGGCCGCCAGACAGTAAAGCGGCAATAGCGCCAGCAAAGCAGATAGTTAACCCGACATAACCAAGAAACAGCAGCGGCGGATGAATTATGAGTCCAATGTCTTGCAATATTGGGTTGAGATCTCTGCCTTCAATGGGGATATCTGGCAGTAACCGCGTAAAAGGACTAGAGGTAAAAAGCAGGAATAGGCAAAATCCAAATATCAGTAAAGCAGCAACGGCAACAAGCTTATGGTGGAAATGTTGTTCGGTCTTAGGGGCGCGGTTAATGATAAAGGCTGTCCAAACCGCTATCGATACTACCCAGAACAGCATTGAGCCTTCATGGGAACCCCAAACAGCAGCTACCTTATATAAGGTAGCTAATTGAGTGTTTGAGCTATTGGCGACATAGGCGACAGAAAAATCATTAACCAGAAAACAATAGGCCAGTACTGCTATTGCAGTTATTAACGTAAAGCACATCAATGTTGCTAATGGCTTGGTGTAACTTAATAGGTATTCACTATCTAACTTAATACCCATAACAGTTACTATGGATAATATAAGTGATAACGAAGAAGATATTATTAATAATATTAAGCCTATCTCTGGAATCATGTCTGTGCCTATTTATTAATTTTAAAGCCGTAAAATAAATATGTTCTACTCTATTTTAATTACTTTTGTTCATTTGTTGTGCATGTGTATAAATATTTTATCTATATTTAAATTAAGAATTTTATTGACTTGTTCTTATCCTAAGGTACGGCGATATGGATTAATGAGAGGCACCTCAAATTCTATAACCGTCAAACTGACGGCTACAATTTTTAATATGTAAATTGCAGCTATCAGCTTTTTTTAGATCTAAAAATAACAGCTTTAACTCATGAAAACTTATCACTTAAAAACTCTATCTTGTTGTTACTAAAGAACTAAAAGGTTTTTACAACTCATCACAACTAATGCGTTTTTTTATGTGCTCTAGCGCATGTTTTTTCTATTTTGAATCAGGAGAATAGCGGTTGCTCAGTTGTTTAAGTCGTTCGGTGAACGGTTAGGTTTTGTAAAACATGTTTGATTTATTACGGGGTACTTAGCTGGATGAATAGCAAATCGGTGAAGCTATTTATAGGTTAAGTAAAGTAGAAGTTAAATGTGATGCGTTAAAAGTACCAACAAAATTCAAAGAATAAAACTGATGATAAGTAGGAGTGAATGATGAGACGATGGAAACACAAGGTAGCATTAAGCGTGCTGTTTTGTTTTGGTGCCATTGCTAATGTGAACGCTGCTGGCGGTAAATACAACAGCGTACCAGAAATGGGCAAGACAGCTAAAGAGATGATTGCTGATTACCAGGGCACAGAGAAAGTTAACGGTGTTAAAACACTGCAAGACTACGTTGTCCAAGAGGCAGAACTTTTCGATTTTCTATTCGAAAACCATCCAGTATTTAAATATCAAGAGTCAGGTAACTTAGTGGGTGATTACCACATTAGTGACCGTGGTGAAGAGTATTTTGATACCGGCCATAGCCCGAAATATAGCAAAATAGATGGAAAACCTCGCTCAATTCAATACCGTTTAGGGGCAAAATCAATTCTTGATTACCCTAACAATTTTGTTGGTCCAGAAAAATGTGCTGAATGTCATGCCGCTCAATATGAGAAGTGGAAACGTTCACGTCATGCAAAAACAATTCGCTTCCCGGGTGAGCATCCAGAAGTGGATAACGATATCGAAAAAACCATGTATGGCACCAAAGATACTTCTATTTTGCCAGACGGTATTACCCCTGACATGATCTACGCCACTGTAGGTACTCCCCGTACTAAATACGGTTTCATTGATGCTTGGCTAGTGCGCGGTACTTACCACATTGAAGGCGGCTTGTTGCGTGATGGCAGCGGTAAAATGGTTGCCGGTGCAAACCAGTTCTCCCGAGGTTGGGCGGAATGGCTTACCGACGATATGGCGAAGAAAATTAATGACGTTATTCCAGAGTTCCCACTTACTGTGGCTGACTTCGGTGACTCAGGTTCTCATCAAAAAGGCATGAGCTCTTATGGTGCTAAGTACCGTAAAGAGATGTTGTTCCAACCTGCTTCGTCTTACTGTGAAATTTGTCATACCTTCAAGTTCGACTTCCAAGACAAGCAAGAGTTCTTTGACGCCTTAGGTGACCCTAAGAAGCTGCAAGAACATACCATCTCTAAAGGTATTGCTTGTGAAGAGTGTCATGGCGCTGGTGGTCACTTAGATGGCGGTACTGGTGGCATGCAGTCTAACTGTGAACGTTGTCATCAACGCTTCCAATACGACCCAACAATGACTGAAAGTGCTGCTGAAAAAGGCAAGCCTGAGTTAGCGTTCGGCGTGAAGATGAAGTCTCTATGTCCATCTTGTGGTACCGAAGGTTCACAGATGTTCGGCTCTAAGCATTACGAAAAAGGCATGCGCTGTACAACTTGTCATGATCCGCATGAGGTGACTGACGGTGATTGGATGTCTGGTATCACTAAGCCGAAACTGAAAAAAGACTGTAAAGATTGTCACGAAGCTCAGACTTTGATTGCTGAAAACACTAAGACGCACAGCGAACAAACTTGTCAAAGCTGTCACATGCCTAACATGGGTAGCTGTGAAAACTTCAAGGCGATGCAGTTCCCTGACCAAGCTGGTTTTGATGCGGTTCGTAAGTCTCACATGTGGAAGATTGACGTCGACCCAGTTCGTAAGACACTGAATCCACCAGAAGGCGAGCCTCGTACTCAAGGCCCTGATGCTGGCAAAGGTTGGACTGTTGCTAAGAACGAAGACGGTCGTACTTACCTTGACTTAATGTGGTCTTGTGCACGTACCGCGATTTCAGATCATGACGTAGTAGAAAACAAAGGTTGTCATAGCCAGTTCCAATCAGAACTTGAAACAGGCCTGCACTATAAAGACCAAATGGAAATCTACGGCGAAGTAATGAAATGGCAGACGCCTATTAAGGAAGTATATGGCCAAGTTGAGCAAGCGTTAGTACGTATTGACCAACTACTTGAAGTGACCAAGCTTCCTACGGAAGACAAGACTCAAGTGCTACTTCTTACTGAGAAGGCGCAACAGGCAGTTGACCTAATCAAGAAAGATGGTTCTTGGGGGGTACATGGTTTCCGCTACAGCCAGAAACGTCTAGATGCCGCGCTAACTTATGTTACTCAAGCGCAGAACATCCTTGATGGTTCAGGTTACAAAGCTAAATAAGCGATAAGCCTTTAACGACCTCGACACTGGACTAAGTACCAGAAGGTGTCGAGGTATTAAGAGAGGGATGAGATGAAAAAAGCACTGGGTCAAATACTAGTCACACTGACATTGATCGCAAGTTCGGCAAGCTGCTTAGCAGGTGGCGGTAGCGAAATGGCACCAGCACCAAGATATGAGCATCAGCTCAATACTATCACCATGCGTGAAGCTGAGATGTTACTAGAGCAAGGTGGAGTGACTTTCTTTGATGTTAACACGTTGGAGTTATGGGCTGAGGGATACATTCCCGGCGCTATCTATTTCAATATTCAAGATTGGAGAACGCTACTACCTGAAAAGAAAGACACACCGATGGTGTTTTACTGCGCCAACCGTATCTGTAATGCCAGTGAAATAGCAGCAAGAGCGGTGATGAAAATGGGTTATACCGATGTGAAGCAGATGCCAGATGGGATATATGGCTGGCGACTATCAAACCGAGTGATTGAAAAACCATAGAAGATGGATCTTTGGCAATCAATTTCGTGAATACTAATTTTCCTAAATGAGATGATAAAAATGACAAAAATTACTAAAACTTCATTAGCTGTTGTAGCAGGTCTTTCACTATTTATTTCTGCAAGCAGCATGGCAAATACACCACTCAATACTGAGGTTCAAAAAGAGTCTTACAGTATTGGCGCCTCTTTAGGCAAGTATCTCTCTAGCCAGATCTATTCTCAAACAGAGCTGGGCGCCGAAGTGGATGTTGAGCGAGTGATTGAAGGGGTAGTTGATGCCCTCAAGAACAACACACAATATTCAGATGAAGAGATTTTAACTTATCTGAATCAACGCGCAGAGCAATTAAATGCTGCTAAAGAAGCAGCCAATGAGCGCATCGCATTAGAAAACATGACCGCCGGTAGTAGTTACCTCGCTAATAACAAAAAACAAGATGGTGTCATCGTTACCGACTCTGGTTTGCAGTATCAAGTCGTTGCAGAAGGAGAGGGTCGTAAACCTAACCCTGAAGACGTGGTTACTGTGCACTACAAAGGTTACTTAATCGACGGTACTGAGTTTGACAACTCTTATGAGCGTAACGAACCAAACCGCTTTGCACTGATGAGTGTGATTGAAGGTTGGCAGGAAGGGATCCCACTGATGAATGAAGGTTCTACCTATAAATTCACTATCCCGTCAGAGCTTGCTTATAGCACAAAGCAGGTGGGCATTATTCCACCGAGTTCCACCTTAGTGTTCGAAGTTGAACTGGTTAAAGTTGAAGCGCCAGGTGAGAACGCGCATGGCATGGGGCTAAGCGGTATGGGCATGGGTGGCATGATGGGATCCGGTAGCGGACATTAGTCGCCACCCACTCAATAAGTTCACACAAATTAGAGAGTCACTATGAGTAGTCTTGCTGTTGGTATTGGTTTTTGTCTGGTTAGCGTTATTGCGTGTGTTTGGGGCCATCACCTTCAAGCTCATCATCTCAAACGTACTGCGCTAGCGAGCCAGGAGGCTGCGTCAACTGCTAAGGGACGAGCTTTTAACGGAGCGGTACCAGCAGCAATCTCTTTAGTGATGTTAATCATTCCCTTGATGGTTTACAGCCAGATAGGGCGGTTTAGTGAATGGGACAAAGGAGTCATTGACGAGAACATTGATTATCTGATCGCCGCAGATATCAATAAGAACGCACGAAAAGTAAATGAGCAACCTAGCAATGAAATTGCATTATTAACTTTAGCTCAATCCTACGCAGAGGGCGGCTTATATGCTCAATCTATAGCAACCTTAAATGACTTATTGCGCATCACTGGTGATGACGCTAACACGTTAGGGATGAAAGCCACTGCTATGTACTACCGCGACAATCGTGAGATGAGTATTGAAACCAAATTAGTGCTGGCTAGAGCGTTAGCACTGGACGAATTTGAGTTTCAATCTCAGTTACTTATTGCTACCGATGCATACCTTAATCAAGAGTATGAAACTGCAATTACTCACTGGCAGTTACTGCTACGCAGTCAAAGCCAACGCTTTAATCGAGCTTCAATTAATAATGCAATTTTAAAAACCGAGCAAAAAATAGCTAATCGTTCAGTGACTGCATCTGAGTAAAGTCACACCAATAAAAAATAGGTCAGCAAGACAGCTGATAGATGGAGGATGCTGTGAGTGAAAATATAGAGAGACGGAGGTTCCTTAAATGCTTAGGAGCCAGCTCTTTGATAATAGCGCCCTTAGGGTGCAGTTCTATCGAAGAGGAGTCAGATGCAAATAAACCCCATTATGTAATGGTGTTTGATCAAAATAAGTGCACCGGTTGTGGCGAGTGTAAGGACGCTTGTAACGTGACCAATAATCTTCCTGATGGTAAATCACGGATGATTATGGAGCAGCAATCAGGTGGCGTAGCAGGTGAAACTTGTCCTCACTGTGGCAAGAAAAATTGCGACTGTGAACGCAAGTATGTACGGGTTTCGTGCCAGCAATGTAAGAACGCTCCTTGTGTCACTGTCTGCCCAACGGGCGCTGCTCATCGTGATGAGAAGACAGGCATTGTGACCATGGATGCATCGAAATGTGCGGGTTGTAAGTACTGTATTGGCGCTTGCCCATACGATGCTCGCTTCATCAACAAAGAGACTGATGTTGCTGATAACTGTGACTTCTGTTTAAACACCAAGCTTGTGAAGGGTGAGCTTCCTGCTTGTGTGCAGCAGTGTCGTTATGATGCGCTGATTTTTGGTGACGCCAATGATCCTACCTCTTATGTCAGCAAGTTATTAAGAGTGAAGGATTCTGTGCGGATCAAGCCTGGGTTTGGTACTGAACCTAGCTTGCGATACATACCAATTGTTAAGTTAGGGGTGTAGCAATGGACGGAACTATTGATTTTACCATGGGCTTGTCGCAAGGCATTGCTTGGCCTTGGCCTATTGCGGTTTATCTGTTTTTTGCGGGGATTTCCGGTGGTGCGCTAGCCACTGCGATATTCATCCGTATGTATAAAAAGCAGACAGCCAATACGCCATTTTATAAAGCGGCTGCAGTGATTTCGCTAGCAACTATTAGCTTAGGCATGTTGTGCTTGGTGCTTGATTTGACCAACCCGTTATTCTTCTGGCGAATTTTGGTGTACTACAACCTTAATTCCGTGATGTCTATCGGTGTGATTGCACTAACAGCTTATATCCCGCTAACAGCATTAATCTCGCTTTACGCGTTAGAAGATGAGATCCGTGCTATTCCAGCGCTTAAGTTCTTAATCCCGGTGATTGAGAAGCTGCAGTCGGTGCGTAAGCCTGCTGAAATATTAGTGCTGGTTTTGGCTTTGTCAGTTTGTGCTTATACAGGCTTCCTTATCTCTGCGCTTATTCGTTTCCCGATTATCAATACCTCTGTGCTACCAGCACTATTTATTGCATCAGGGATCTCAGCGGGTGCTGCGGCAGCAAAAATGGTGGCGGTATCATTCTTCAAAGAGGACCTACACAGTCAAGACATGAAGTTACTGCATGGTGCTGAATGGCCAATTATGTTCGCTGAAGCCATGTTCATATTCATGATTGTGATGTCTTTGATGACGGGTAATGCTGGCGCCCAAAGCGCGTTTGAAGCCTTCCATACTGGGCAATGGGCAGCAGTGTTCTGGCTGGGTGTGATTGGTATTGGTTTTGGTGGTCCGCTACTGCTGAACTTTGCGACCAGTAAGTCATTCAGCCACTCTTCAAAAGCATTCTATGCTTCTGGGTTGTGTGCCGTGAGCGGCATGATGTGCCTGCGTTTATTTATCTTATATGCAGGACAAAACTTTGCAATCTAAGTTGTAAAGTTTGAATGATGGTGAGTAGGGCAACCTCAATTGCACCGCCCCTGCAGGGTCGCAATTGGGTGTTGTACCGAAAGCTAGCTAGAAGGTTTTACCACTATATTTGAGGTTAGAAATGAAAAAACTCTTGGGCTTGCTGTTATTACCGTTGTTATTCGCCTGTAGCCAAAGTGCAGACGAAGACATTGTTGTTAAAGCGCAAGCGATTCATGACCATGACCGCTGCCATATGTGTGGCATGATGATTACAAAATACCCTGGACCTAAAGGTCAGGTGCACCTCAAAGGCCAAGCGGTTACTCCTAAATTCTGTTCAACACGGGATATGTTTAACTTTGTACTACAAAGTGAAAACAAGCGCCAAGTACAAGAGTTATTCGTACACGATATGGCGAAGACCGACTGGGAACATCCACAAGATAGCGCTTTTATCGATGCTAAAACTGCCTGGTATGTCTACGGTACGAGTAAAAAGGCGGTGATGGGACCTGCTGTGGCCAGCTTTGGCACCAAAGAGGCCGCACTAAAGTTTGCCGAAGAGTTAGGCGGTATCGTACTTAGTTATGATCAGATAGATAGCAAGTTGCTTGCGGGTGAGTGAGCTGAAATAGGTTAAGTGTTATGACCAAATTAACTGTTGTGTCAGTTTCTATCCTGTTGATTGCCAGCGTAATGCTAAGCAACAACTCGATGGCTGCGACATGGGCAGTCGATAATAGCCAAGACCTACAGCAGCAACTCACTCAAGCACGCATTGGCGACACCATTATTTTAAAATCCGGTCGTTATCAGGGAAATGTTGAAATACAAAAATCACTCACCATTAAAGGTGAAGATGGGGCCGTTATTGATGCCAAGGGGTTGGGCAGTGCAATCACCATCAAAGCTAATGATGTCACGATTGAAGGCCTTAGGATTGAGAACTGGGGTGGAGATCTGTATGAGCGTGATGCGGGTATTTTGGTCATGGAGCACAGCAGCAATATCAAGATCATGCATAACGACCTGCAAGGTGATGGTTTTGGGGTTCGTGCAGATCATAGCGAGCAACTTCTAATAGGTTACAACCAAATTCACGGTAATCCCCAGCTACATGTGCTTGATCGAGGAGATGGTGTTCATCTGAATCGAGTGCAGCAAGCAGTGGTGGAGGCTAACCACATTGAGCATGTTCGAGACGGTGTTTATATCGAATCGAGCAAAGGCAGCTTAGTGACGAATAACCAGTTCTATCACCAACAGTACGGTATTCATTACATGTATAGCGAGCATGATGAGGCTTATGGCAATCATAGTGAAAACGTCAGCGGCGGTTATGCGGTCATGAGTTCTAAATTTGTCTATTTGCATCATAACCGAGCAGAAAGTGCCACTGAGTACGGAGTGTTACTGAATATCACCAACGGTGCGCGCATTGAGTTTAATGTACTGCGAAATGTGCATAACCCCCAAGGTCAGGAAGCGTTAGGTAACCAAGGCCGAGCAATGTTTATTTATGGCGCGTTAGATAATGAAATTCGCGGTAATGAGTTTGCCTTGAGTGATATCGGCATTGCGATGGCAATGGGTGGAGAGAAGAATCGTATTTATGAGAATAACTTTATCAATAACCTTACCCAAGTGAAATATGTTGGCGATGAGCTGCTGCTGCAATGGAGCCAACAGGGGCGGGGTAACTATTGGAGTAGTTACATGGGCTGGGATCATACTCAAGACGGCATTGGTGATCAGAGTTATCAGCCTAATGATTCAATGGATAAACTATTCTGGCGTTACCCTGAAGCCAAATTTCTGATGAATAGCCCTGTGGTGTCACTATTACGTTGGGTCGAATCGCAAATGACGGTATTTACCGCTACGGGCATAAAGGATGATTTCCCTTTGATGCAACCGACTCAGATTAATCAAGTTGTCGAGTCGACAACTTCTGTCAGCGAGCTCGCTTATGAACATTAACCTTAATTCTGCTAACCACAAGCCTGTTGTAAGGATTGAGCATGTCGGTCTGCGCTTTGGCGATTTCGATGCATTGCAAGACATCAATATCGATATCTTTCAGGGGCAAACGCTTGCCTTGCTTGGTCATAACGGCGCAGGAAAGTCGAGCCTAATTAAGCTGATTTTGGGGCTAATAAAGCCAACGACAGGTAAGTTAGTGGTACACAATAAGCCTGAACAATCGAGTGTCAATCTCGGGTATTTACCCGAAGATGTCAGCTTTTATGACAAGTTGACTGGCCTTGAAGTGTTGCGATATTTCGCCGCGTTAAAAGGTATTAATGACACACGAGTAAAGCAATTAATTGAAGAGTTTGAGCTCGGTTATGCGCAGCACAAACCGTTAAAAACCTACTCAAAAGGGATGAAGCAGCGCTTGGGCGTTGCGCAGGCTATTTTGTCTCATCCAGATATTTTATTACTCGATGAGCCAACAGTGGGGCTTGATCCACAGGCATCGCAGTTTCTTTATCAGAAAATCGACTCGCTCAAACAGCAGGGCTGCGCTGTGATTGTTTGCACTCATGAACTGTCGATAGTCGAGAAGCATCTTGATAGTGCTTTACTGCTGGCACAAGGTCGCCGGGTGGGCTGTGGCACTCTTAATGAGTTACGCCAAGCGAGTGGATTGAAGAGCCAAATAAAGCTTGCTGATTTTGCTGGTACAGTGCAGCGCGATAGTTATTTGGCCTCGTTTAGCCAAGGACAAAAACTACTGGTTGATAGTGCTGAGCGCAGCGCTGTGGTGGAATACTTGGTACAGCAAAAACAGTGTAGTGATTTTAGTGTTATCGAACCGAGTTTAGAGTCTATTTATCATCATTGTATGTTGCAACAACTGGATAGATCTGAACCAAGCAAAGTGGTTACTACACAGAAGAGCTGGCGACAATCGCTTCAACAATTCCTTCGTCCAACGGTGAATCAGAGTCCATTATGAATAGCATGCAGTTAACATCGCCAGTTTGGGTTATCGCTAGTAAAGAGCTGCGTGACAGTTTACGTAATCGTTGGATTCTGTTTATGGGATGCATTTTTATGATGCTATCTCTGTCAGTTACTTTTGCAGGGAGTGTGGTCACCGGTGAATTGGCATTGCCTCCGTTGGCTAACTTAATGTCGAGCCTGTCAACTACCGCTGTATTTATTATTCCCTTAGCGGCCATTCTGCTTAGCTACGATAGTTTTGTTGGCGAGCAGGAGGCGGGGACTTTACTGTTGCTGCTGTCATACCCTGTCAGTCGCAGTCAGATATTAATGGGCAAACTTTTAGGCCATTGCTTGGTGATGCTTATTACCACAAGCAGTGCTTTTGGTTTAACGGCGATATTATTGATTATGGTAGGTGAGCAATACGCTCCCCATGAAGTATTGAGTGTATTCATGCAGTTTATTCTGAGCAGTAACTTACTCGCGCTGACGTTTATTTTGCTGGGTTATATTGTAAGTTTGCGAGCAACAGAAAAAGCCAAGGCAGTAGCGGGGCTGCTATTCGTGTGGTTTCTGTTAGTACTTATCTATGATTTATTGCTTCTCACGGTATTGGTTTCCGATGTCGGGTTTATGGATAAGCAACTGCTTAATATTTTGATTGCGCTGAACCCTACAGATCTTTATCGAGCAATGAACTTGGTTGCCGTTGATGCCAAAGGCACGGGGGCTGCATTATCTATGATTGCTGATATTGATTTAGGTTTATCTGCGATGTATTTATTGATGCTGGGCTGGATCAGTAGTTTATTGGTGATTTCCCAAAAATTATTTAGTGGTAAACCGTTATAAATTGTTTTCTTTATTGAGTTTGGTTATGGCATGATAGTGAAAAATTAGTGAGTGCTAATTCTACCTGTTATCAATTATTTTTCATTTTGTGAACAACAACATACCGTTGTTAGCTATGACGAAATAATTGAGGTTATAGTCACATTTAAAAATTGTTTCTATCATTATAATCCAGAGTAATGTGCAGGTTTAATTGGCCTACTCAATTGACGACATTCTAAGAGGTTAATCTTGCTAAAAGTTACTCCTTATCTGGAGCTAGATGAGCAGGCTAAACAATTGATGGATCGTGTTAACAATACGACTATCAGTTTGACGTTTTCAGAATCTGCGGTTTTACATCAGTTGCTTATTGCTGATGGTGTGTGTGGAAAGGAAGAGCTGCTGGCGATAGGCTGGCCTGACCGTGTTGTTGCGGCTACATCTTTGACTCAGTGCATTAGCACTTTACGTAAAAAGTTAGAAGACTATCCTGAAGTACAGCTAAAAACCGTTGCTCGCCGTGGCTACGAGCTACATATCTCTGAGCGTTCACACATTAAAATGTTGGCGGTAAATGATGCTGAATCGATAAAAACAGCACTCATTGATGCTTCAATGATGGTTAAAATCGCTGGTATATTAGTACTTTTGCTGCTTATTTTACTATTTTGGTATAGCAGCGATTATCACAGAACGGTCAAAAATACTGGGCTTTGGAATGCTGATAAAAAAATGGCATTGAACATTGGTGGCACTAAAGAGATAGTCCCTATGTTCTATAAGAACGACGTCGAGCATCTACACCACTCTATGTGGCAAAAGCACCTTGCCCCTGAAAGTAATCACCTAGAAGACTTCAAAGGCTTTGAAGGATTTAGCGCGACCGATGGCAGTAACTATTCTATGGCGGTTTGTCCTGAAGTTGTCAAAGGCCAATGCTCCGGCCTTGGATTAATGAATATTGCGGCGATAGATCTTAACCCTGCAGGGCTAAACATCAATCAGTTTGCTGAGCTTTCTGAGCGGCTTGAGAAGCGGATCCGATATAACAAAGTCATTATCCCTCATGATAGTAGTGATGGCGACATCACAGAACATCACTACCATGCCGATGTGTATTTTCCTGTGGCTGGTGAACTGTTAGTCCGCGCAGATCTGAGTCTATCTTTGATCTATGAAGGGGAAGATAGTGGCCAATTTTATTCGGCAACGTGTATTACCGACGAAGACTGTTTAACCACGCCAATTAAATACAAAGTCCGTGGTACGTTTAAGCAGTACCTGCAGAAAATAAGTGGCATTGCGGTTGATGTGTTCCAAGTTAAGCTAAGTCAAAAAGAGTTCATTAAACCTGAGACTGTAAGCCCGTCGGCAATGCACTTTTATCGCGCGATTAGAAAGCATGATATTACCGATGAAGAGCTGTATTTTTATCGGATTTATACTGATGAGGAAAGTGCGGTTTGGATTACACCTATTCTAGGCAGTATCGTGGCTTGGTATAAGTATGATCAAGTGAGAATTTAACCATTTAAAGAATACAGAAATAAAAAGGGCGCTGATAATCTATATCAGCGCCCTTTTTATACAGCAACAAGTGTTTATACCAATCAGTATAAGAAGTTGATCTACTCAGAGCGTTTTTGGCACGCTAATTCAAGGCGGATAAATGACATAATGGTTGTTCCCTTATGAGTTTATTCAACGCAGAAGTAGCAAGCCAAAAACACTCCTACAGGCGAGTTTTAGCGGCTCTGATGCTGCGTTAATGAACTTGAACGTAGAATAACTATGCTCTTCATTCATTGCCTTACCTCAAAGCCGCTAAACTCTCGCTGAGCGATCAAATCTTTATACTGATTGGTATTACTTTATAAAAGCAAATGCATCGCCGTAGAGGTGATCTTCTTCAACGCCAATACTGCGGAACACTTCTCTTGCTGCACCGACCATATCGAAACGGCCTGCAATATAGATGTCATAGCCATTTAGACTAACGAAATCAGCTTTAATCTGTTCCAGCAAGTTTGCTTGCTTACCGTTCCAGTCAGCGGGTGCTTCTTCGACAACAGGTACAAAATGAAGCCAAGGATGCGCGTCATGCCACTCACGTGCTATAGCTTGATAGTACATCGCATCGGTAGTACGGCAACCCCAATAAAGAGTCGTTTCAACGGTCTGGCCAAGTGCAATCTGATGCTCAACAATACTTTTAATGTACGAGAAGCCAGTGCCGCCAGCAATTAAAAGGCGCGGACGCACGCTGTCATGACGAAGGTGAGCATCACCGCCTGGCACTTCAATATCGATTGTCCCGTTATTGGCTAAGCAATCTTTAAGACGCTCAACCACTTGCATAGGGTAGCTTTCGCTAACGGCGGCACCAATATGCAGCTCAATTTCCTGACTGTTTGGTGCAGAAGCGATCGAGAACGGACGCTTGTCTTTCTCGCCCATGACGACGCAAAGGTATTGTCCAGCCTTAAAATCAAAGGCTACAGTAGGCTTTAAAATAACCTGAAATACCGCATCATTAAACGGTGCGACTTTTTCAATTGTACAGCTAATGGTGTTCATCTTGATTCCTTGATGAGCTTCTCTTTGGAAGCTTATTCAGCATATTTTGCACATTGCTTAGGCAATAGTACGTTATAGGGTTGGTGCGTCATCTATTCCTAGATCGCTCCAGATCTCATCGACTTTCTGTTTAACGGCTTCATCCATAACGATAGGTGTACCCCATTCACGATCGGTTTCACCTTGCCACTTATTAGTCGCATCCATGCCCATTTTTGAGCCTAGCCCAGCAACAGGTGATGCAAAGTCGAGATAGTCGATCGGGGTATTTTCTATCATTACGGTGTCACGCTTCGGATCCATTCTGGTGGTTATGGCCCAGATGACATCGTTCCAATCTCGGCAGTTGACGTCTTCGTCGACGACAACAATAAACTTGGTGTACATAAACTGGCGTAAGAACGACCACGCCCCCATCATCACTCGCTTAGCGTGACCAGGGTATTGCTTACGAATTGAGATCACCGCCATACGATATGAGCAGCCTTCAGGCGGCAGGTAAAAATCAATGATCTCTGGATACTGCTTACGCAGAATTGGCACAAATACTTCATTGAGTGCCACACCTAACATCGCAGGCTCATCAGGTGGACGGCCGGTATAGGTGCTGTGGTATATGGCATCTTTTCGATGGGTAATATGCGTCACAGTAAATACAGGGAATGAGTCAGTTTCATTGTAGTAACCAGTATGGTCACCGTAAGGTCCCTCCTCAGCCATCTCCTCTGGATCGATATAACCTTCTAAAATGATTTCGCTGGTGGCGGGCACCTCTAAATCACAGCTTATCGCCTTGCATACTTCGGTGCGTTCGCCGCGCAGTAGGCCGGCAAAGGCATACTCGCTCATCGAGTCGGGTACTGGAGTTACCGCACCTAAAATAGTGACGGGATCAGCGCCAAGAGCGACAACAACAGGGTAGCGCTCACCTGGGTGCTTCTCTTTAAAATCTTTAAAATCTAATGCGCCGCCGCGATGATCGAGCCAGCGCATAATGAGTTTATCTTTACCCAATAGCTGCTGACGGTAGATCCCTAGGTTTTGACGTTTTTGACGCGGGCCTTTAGTGATGGTGAGTCCCCACGTCACTAATGGTGCAACGTCACCAGGCCAGCAATGCTGGATAGGAAGCTTGGTGAGATCGACCTCTTGTGCCGTTTTTATCACTTCTTGGCATGGAGGGTTACGCACAGTTTTAGGCGGCATGTTGAGCGCTTGTTTAAACATAGGGATCTTTGAGATCGCATCTTTAAAGCCACGCGGCGGCTCAGGCTCTTTAAGGAACGCAAGTAGCTCACCGACATCACGCAGGGCAAGAGGATCTTCTTTGCCGAGCGCCATAGCAACGCGTTTTGGCGTGCCAAATAGATTCGCCAGTACTGGCATGTCATTGCCAACAGGATTTTCAAACAACAGAGCAGGGCCTTTTGAACGCAAAACACGATCGGCAATTTCTGTCATTTCCAAATGAGGGTCGACGGGATGACTAATACGCTTAAGCTCACCATTACTTTCTAGGTGCTCTATAAAACTGCGCAAATCCTTAAAACTCATAGGGGAATTCTCATCGCTATAAACTGTGATATGGCGCGCACTATAGCATCATTCACGGAGCCGTTAAACGCTTGTAGAACGATGGATAGCTTGTCGCGATAATATTGGTGATATGGCATAGAAGCTATACTATTAATAGTATAGTAGAAGGCGTAAAATGACTTAGTGCTTTACGTTTTGCTAATATGAATTTGGCGCAGGAGTATAGCGATGAAATCATTTACCTTCACAGTGATAATAATCTCGTTCTTGGCAATGTCGGGCTCGGCAGTGGCTGGCCAACATGTGACACCATCACTTTTGGCTACGAGTAATGTCAGTGTGGGCGTTGGCTGGGGCAATGGTTGGAACTCCAGTTTTAATGACCCATGGCGCTGGAATGTTGGTGTGTCAAACGGTTGGTACTCTTATCCTTATCGAGGTCGCTATTATCGACCTGGTTGGGGGTATTATGGCTCTCGTTGGGGCTATGCTGGCAATCGACATCTATATCCCTATCGATATCAGCAACCCAGTTATCGCCGTGTTGAACCCAAAGTGATTAGTCCTCCTGAAAGAGTCACCACCAGTGTGAGTTACGCAACGGGATTGACGCATCTGCCTGAAAATGCGCGGGTGGTACAAAAAGATGGTCACACCGTTTATGAATGGCAGGGAGTAGAGTACCAATTTGATTGGAGCACTAAGACCTACAACAAGGTTAATTAGCTTACGCTTTTAAGGTTGCTTTTGCCGGTTATCGTTTTAATATGATGCGTAAAAACAGGGATGGATTGAGATAAATGAGCTGGATGCAATTTATTATTGAACTATTAGACAAACTGGCTTGGCCATTAGTACTGGTGTTTGCTGTCGTTAGTCTCAAACGACCGATTTCTAAGCTTATTCCACTCGCGAAAAAGCTAAAGTTTAAAGATCTCGAACTTGAGTTTGGCCAAGAGCTAAAAGCTGTGACTCAAGAGGCTGAAGCTATCTTTCCTGAGCTTAAGTTAGACAAGCGTAATATGTTAATCGTGTCAGCGAGTAAGTTGCCAAATTCTGCTGTTATTGAAGCTTGGGAAACTGTCGACTTAGCGGCCGAAAAGTTGATTCACTCCCATTGCAGTAACATCACGTTAGATAAAAATACCCGCTATAAACATATCGAGAATATATTGATCTCCGAGCAACTCATCAGCACTAAGCAGGGCAAGCTATTTAGTGAGTTAAGGCAACTGCGGAATAAAGTTGCCCATGCCGTTGGTTATGAAGTGGATAAGACGCAAGCGGTACAATATATCGAACTCTGCTTTAAGCTCATCGATCATCTACATGGCTTGACCCCCTCAACCCTGCAAGTATGCCAAACTTCTGTTAGTGACGTTGCCAGCTAATACAGCCATTACATTAAAACAAAAGCCTTTATCGCGTACTGAATTTAGGCGTTAGATCCTTGTTTAACATCCTGATGAAAAATATTCATGATTTGTCTGTCTAATTGACTACAAGTTGCTGTCTTGCATTAGTTTATTTCAAGCTCACTCAGTTAGGCCTAATGCTTAAATATGTTATCTTTAGTTGGTTTTATTCAGATTTTTTATTAAAAAATTTAGTAATCACAACTTAGTTAAGGTCTTTCAGGGATGGTAACCGTAACGAGAAAACTGCAAGCTTTCACTTTAATCGAATTGTTAATCGTGATCGCTATCATGGGTATTTTAGCAACCGTAGTGCTACCCTCCTATGAATCCTACATTCAAGATGGTCGCCGCAGTGAAGCGCAGCGCACCATCATTGAGCATGTCGCATTGCTTGAGCGCCAATATACACGCATGGGCGGGTACCCTGATAGTCTAGTGGTTCCTACCAGAGACAGTAAGTATTATTCCTTTAGTTATAACGTTGCTGATGCCGCAGCTGAATCTGAGGCAAGCAATGATGCGACTACATTCACACTCAAGGCCACACCCAAGTCGGGCACCTCACAAGCCGGTGATCGTTGCGGCACGTTGAGCATTAATCAGCAAGGGGTAAAAACACCTGCTCAAGGATGTTGGTAGATGGGATGCCAAATACCCTTTAAGCCCAGAGGCTTTACTCTGCTTGAGCTACTCACAACATTGGCTATTGTTGCCATCGCAGCCAGCACTGCAGTGCCAGCGATGAGTAACCAGATTAAGAATAACCGTTTAGTCAGCAATGCCAATCAACTACAAAGCGTATTCAAGTTTGCTCGCAGCGAAGCGGCTAAGCGTGATTTAGCCATTTCGATGAATAAAGATGCGGGAAGCTGGTTAGTACAGCTGGAAGGTGAAACTTTGCAAGAGTTTCGTGTAAGCCATAATGACATCGCTGTCACAGGGCTTAAAGATATGAGCTTATCACGCTCTGGAGAGGCCGAGGCCAGCAAGATAAAAATATCTGACGGTGACAGCGATACCACCGATTACTGCTTCACCATTTTAACCAGTGGCCAGAGTTATTTAACTAAGAGTGATAGTTGCTCATGAATATACCCAAAGCTATCTGTCAGTCAGGGTTCACCCTTATCGAAGTGCTTATTGCTCTTTTTCTTTCGACGATTATCTTACTGGGCCTTGCCGCAGGTGAACTTAAATCTCTGCAATATGCGACCAATAGCTTTAATTACACGCTCTCTTTAGTTCAGGCAAATAACGCGGTTGAAAAAACCTGGTCAAAGCTGTGTGACTTACAAACTGGCAATATTAGCTACAACAACGACTTTGTTGCTAGTGTGCAGCCCCAATTTACAGCTTATACCATGACGCTGACTCCTGCTGCGGGGGCGGGGTTTAATAATGAGTTGGAGGTTGATGTAAGCTGGAATGATGCTCGAATGGTAGACGGACTCGAAAGCCGAATTCGTATTGATGCTATGTACCCACAGGTGTGCCCTTAATGTTGATACTCACTCCTACTCTAACAAAGCAAACTGTAAAAGGTTTTTCACTTATTGAGGTGATGGTGGCACTGATCATCAGCACTGCGTTAGTGCTAGGTGTATTCGGCGTTTATTCGTCAATCAGTACCACAATACTAACCAGTAAAAGTCTTGAAACGACCCAAGAAGTGGTGCGTTTTAGTGTGCAAGTGTTCAGCCGTAGTTTAAAGCAAACCGAAATAGAACCAAGCATAGTGAGTAATGGTAACAGCCTGGTGGTAGAGCAAGTGGCTAATGTGAAGGCATGTGATGGTTCAATCCCAGATAAACCTTATAAAGAGACCTATGTAGTCGTTTCACCGTTACTGCAGTGTACTTTGACCATTGATGGAACTGTGTCAGATCCTAAAACGATTCTCAGCGGTATTACCGCTATAGAGTTTCAACGTGAAGATGACTTGATGCATATTCTAGTGAGTCCCAGCTTTTTACCTGAAAGTTTTATTGGTGGGCAGGTACTAATAGATATCGCTCTGACTCGGATCATTCTTTCGAAAGCGTTTTCATCATAGGGGGGACTATGTATTTATCGCATTCATCTCAACAAGGTATGAGCTTGGTTACTGTGATGCTGCTAAGCTCACTGGCAGGTATTTTAGTCTTAGGTTCCCTGCGCGATAACATTATTCAAGAACGGCTCAGTGGTAATTTTCAAAAGAAAATGAACGCACAGTTAGTCGCTGAAAGAGGGATTTTTGAGACGCATGCAGCTCTACTGGCATTGCTTCAAGATAATCCTGATGCAACATTAGAGGAGCTGATGGCAGCGGTTGGAGGAGAAGATTTAGCTAAGTTTGGTAATGGTGGCTTGAGCGACATGCGCTATAGCGTCGACTTGTCGAAAGACTCCTCTGGGCAACTTTTACTTGCCAGTCGAGGTAAGCGCTTTGAAGGTTCCTCTGCTTTGAAAGCGAGATTCGAATTAACCTCTGGTGGCGGTAGCTCTCCGTTTGCTAATGCCATCGTTGGCTGTGAGGGTGTTGACCTATCCGGAAGCGGTAAAATTGACAGCTTCAATTCCAATAATGGCGGGAGTTACGATCCTAATGCCCCGGGTCAAAATGCCAACGTGACTACAATCGAACCTGACAGTGATATTACTCTTGGAGGCCACTCTCCTATTTATGGTGATGTGGCCGCGACAGGGAATATTGAGTTAAACGGCTCTTCACCGGTAGAGGGGAATTTGCATGCTAATGGCGACATCACCTTGAGTTACAGTGGTGTTGATTACCGAGTGACTGGCAATATATTCACTCGAGGTAATTATCTACATAAAGGAGGCTCAGTGGGTGGTTACGTAAGAGCAAATGGTAATGCAGAGATGAAATGGACCACTTTTATCTCTAATTTAAATAACAGCGAAGCTGACATATTATATGGCGGTACAGGTATTTTCCCTGACGGAACCAACCATAAAGATCAAGCTGGAAACTATTATGGTGATGCGCAATTCAAGGTGATGCCAGATGTTGCTAAAGTCCCTGAAAATGATGGTAGCTCTAGCGATCTGACCGATCCTAGTACTAATTGTGACCCTTTGAGCATCGCTCCCCAAATCAGTGCCATTGATGATGGTTCTAGCACGTTGCACAGTTTTAGCGCTGGTGCAGGGGCAACCTACAAGTTTACACCAAACGCAGGCCAGGGCAGTGTTGCGCAAATGGCGCCTGTCAATGCGGAGGTGCTTGGTTTCATTTATCCTGTTTATAAACTTAGTCAGTTCTCGATGAGCTCAAATGCGAACGTGAGCATAGCTGGTGGTGATGTGTTTCTGTACGTTGCAGGAAACTTTGCTCTTAGTGGTGCTACAACCATGACGATTAAAGCTGATAGTAGCCTTACGTTATTGATTGAAGGTCGTGTGAGTTTAGGAGCCGGTTCAAATATAGTGACTGAAAAACCTGGCTTAACGAGTGAAAGTAAGCGTCCTTCGTTATCTATATACTCCTCAAATACTGATGATGAAGGGGTAAGTATTTATGGGAATTCCGAGATCTATGCTGCGGTTTATGCCCCGTTTACAGCAGTGAGTGTTGCTGGTAGTGGTGAGCTTTATGGTGCCGTTAGAGCAAAAAAATTGTCAGTGACAGGTGGAGCAGCGATCCATTTTGATCATGCGTTAGCGAATGTCGATCCGTCAGGTGGTTTAATCGGGGAGAAAAAACTTAGGCTGGTTGGCTGGGAGTATTAATTCGGTATCACTGAGTTAGGGCTAAGCTTTAAGTGATTCAACTTAGAGTTTAAACGCTAACATCAATAGCGGCGAGACCGTAGCTATCGATACGGCCTCTGTGCTTACCATCTACCAAACAACTTCGGTAATGGCATTCTCTGTTTCACCAATAATCGTTTTAACCACATTATTGTCAGCATCTAGCAAGATAAGCCTAGGTATACCAGTATTGGCAAATTGATTGTAGATGCTTCTGTCTGTATCAGCGACAAGTGCAAAGTTTAGCTCGTACTCTTTAGCAAACTTATCTAATGCTGGTTTATTCTCTTCTCTGCCAATCCCAATAATATCGACGTTAGGACTCAAATACAGAGCGGATGCAGTGAGGTGTTTCATGGTGCGCTGTGAATCATGGCACCAAGTGGCGAATAAGATCAGTAATTTGTTATTTCTTGATTTGCTTAGATCGATACTGTTCCCCTGAGTATCAATAAATTGAGTAACAGGCGCTTTATCCCCCGGCTTTACATAGGTGAGGTATTCAGGCTTATCTTGGTCGGTACCGTGGCCTGCATTCGTTGTACAGCCGGAAGAGATTAATAAAAGTAAGCTACTGAAGATAAGTGTTAAAGCTCTCATAGGGCATCCATGTGTTTGTAAGTCGACCTAAAGTAACAAAGCTTAGAGTGATTGTATAATGACAAGTATATCTTTAGACGAGCTCAGCGAAAGAAGCTAAAACAGACAAAGACTCTCCTGTGACAGTCTTTGTCAAAAAGAGATTATAGCGAATGGAAAAAGCGTTCTTGCCTAGGTAGGTAGTAATTATCATAGTTTGCTGAAAACACTACGCTGCTTGAACGACCAACAATTTCAGTTCTAGGGACGAAGCCAATCATTCTAGAGTCACCACTATTATCGCGATTATCCCCCAGTACTAAGTAGTGTCCCTCAGGGACGGTGATAGGGCCAAAGCTTGATTGTGGTGTCATAACGCCTTGCCCTGAAAAGCCAGCCACTTTTATTTGGTGATTGAGTCCGAGTAAGTTCTCTGTACGTGTTTCAGAACCGTCAGAGTGCAGCGTGTGAGATTCACTATAGGTAAGAGTATTACCATTGATTGAAAGTACATTGTCATGCATTGAGATAGAATCTGTTGGCAGACCAATTACTCTTTTAACCAGTTTTTTATTACTTGCCTTAGAGTCAAAAATAACAATGTCGCCGCGTTGTGGGTCTGCAAGTTTAGCGATAGAGATGTGGGTAAATGGAACGCGTAAATCGTAAGCCATCTTATTCACTAGCAAACGGTCGCCTTCGATAATAGTCGGCTTCATTGAACCAGTGGGGACATGGTTCCAATCGGCGACTGCACTTCTAAACACCAGCATTAGTGAAATAAACAAGATCAGTGAACGGTTCTGCTTAAGCAGTTTGATTAGTCTCTTCATAATAGTTCCTTTATTGATTGAGAGCGTGTTAGCTAAACAATATGACTTCAGTATTCATTTATGGTTCTAAATTTAGCCAAGTCAAAAAGTAACTAAATATTAAAAAATGAACAACAGCTGACAGCAGCAGAGCATTTAGACGCGTATTTGCAGAAAAAGACAGCGATAAAACAGCTTTATTGCAAAAAAAACGCTTAATGGTCTAAATGTTGCTCAGTTAAGCAAATATAGGCTTTACATTAGAACTGAGTTTCCCTATTATTCACGGCGTTCGGAGAGATGGCAGAGTGGTCGAATGCACCGGTCTTGAAAACCGGCATGGGTTTGTAGCCCATCTAGGGTTCAAATCCCTATCTCTCCGCCACATTAAGAAAAGCTCGCTATTTTTTAGCGGGCTTTTTGCTTTCTGCAGTTTTAGTATGTATATGCTGGAAAGAACCCTAGGGTTCCTATTGTTTAAAG
>NZ_JBFRIY010000033.1:0-133914 GCF_041468565.1 Shewanella sp. 10N.286.54.B9 | reverse complement strand
TTCGATATACGCCTGCATGGTCTATTTTGTTCCATACAAAATAAGACATTTCCTCCTTCCATGGTGGTCAGATGCAGAAGGTAGAGCGAAGCACGACTAAATGGTCTATTTTGTTCCATACAAAATGAGACATTCCCACCCTCCTTGGCAGTCAGATTTAGGAGGTACGAGACCAAGGATGGTCGAAGATAGAATAATGCAGGAGCAATTATCGAGAGTAATGCATGGAGCGATTACCGAGGATGCTAGAGCCGAGAATAACTATTAGCTACAACCCACGTGCTTGTCTAAAGTGATTTAAATTCCCGCTGAATGGTCAACTCTATAATGGAATTGGTATTAGTTTAGAGCGGCTAAACCCAACGAATGCCTTAAGAGATTGATTTGTTTATTGGGAAACTGTCGATAGTCTAAATAGGGACATAGATATATGGCTTGGTGCGGATGTTTTAACAAGGTCGTACGCTGCATGTCTATCGGTACAAATTCAGCGCTATTAAGCATTAAAGCGTCAGTACTCTCTTTACCGCAAATTATGTGTCGTGTCGCATTGCTGCTGAGTTTTTTAGCTTCAATAGCAATAGATTCATCACGTTTTAGTAGATGCACATCGCGATACTGTCGCCAATCTTGTTCATTGACTACAATTTTAGCCATGATGGTCAAAATTTTACGCCAATGATTTCCATTCAACTCGATTAAAGCTTGAGTTGCACCTGTATCTAAGTGGTTCCACTTTTCTGTGAGTTTTGGTGGTGTAGGCAGGTAAAAGCAGGTACTAGCATGTTCAGTTCCAATCATAATATTGTCTATTTGTTTACGACTAAAAACAGTGTAAGTTAAAGTTATTGGTCAGTATTCTACTCACTATATCTTTTTATACCAACAACTTATTAATGAGCTCTATTGATGATGAAATCCATTGTAATTGGATCGGCGAAGCATTTAGCATTTGCACTGTTTTACTCCTCTATTGGAACCAGTATTGCCTTAATTGCAGCCGCTGTTTGGTATTTAAACTCTCGTCCAGATCTCGACTTATGGCATACAACAGAGTTAGAAGCGCAATATCGGCAACAGCCGAGTATTGCCAGTTTCAACGACTACTTACAATTAGAAGACAGGTTATTTGCGGAAGTTGAAGATACCGTTATAACCGAAACCAAGTCTGAATCCTTATTGGTGCTTAATCGTTATGTTTCGGGCAGTTATTCAGATCCAAAAAAATGGCCTCAAAATTGGAATAGAAGCTTTGAATGGCAAAATGAACAAGCTGATTACGGCATTTTGTTGTTGCATGGCATGTCTGATTCTCCCTACGCGATGCAGCACTTCGCTAAGCACTATAAAGAGGCTGCACATGTCCTAGGATTAAGGCTACCTGGCCATGGCACCCTGCCGTCTGGACTTGTTGATGTGACTTGGCAAGATATGGCTGCTGCAGTAACTTTAGCGACTAAACATTTGAAATTAGTGATGCAAGATAAACCGCTTTATGTGGTTGGTTTTTCAACGGGCGCAGCACTTGCACTTAATCATGAACTTGAGAAAATTGCTCAAGGGAAAAGTGGCGACTTTTCAGGGTTAGTGTTCCTCTCGCCAGCGATAGGGCTCCCGCCTGTGGCTGTTGGGGCAAAATGGCAATCGAGGCTCGGTCACCTATTAGGACTTGATAAGCTAAGTTGGAATAGTATTCAGACCGAGTATGATCCATTCAAATACAGTTCTTTTGCAGTGAATGCTGGAGATGTGGTGTATCAACTTGCCAGGCGTAATGTTGAGTTGATCTCGCAATTGGATAGTGATGCGAAAGCCCGGATTGCGCCGATATTAACGTTCCAATCTTTAACTGATGACACCGTTGATAGCATGGCTGTAGTCAATGATTTGTACCTGCAATTACCGAATAAGCAGCATGAATTAGTGATGTTTGATATTAACCGAACTCAAGTAAACCTAAGCTTAATCGAGACGGATCCGTTATCAGCCTATGCGGATTTTATGGGTTCGACTGAGCTAAATTTCAACTTTACTTTGATAGAAAATACTGGTGAAGATGAAGGAGAAGTTCAGGCCAGAACTTTAGCCTCCAATCACGATATTGTAGCGATTAACGAGCAATGGCCTAAGCAAGTTTACTCACTTTCACATATCGCACTACCGTTTCCGAAAACTGATGAGTTATACGGCCCGCTAAAAACGCCGTTAAGACAAAGAATTCAAATAGGGGCAGGAGCCTCTAAAGGTGAACGCGGCGTGCTCAGTGTGCCTCCAAGTGAAATACTGCGGCAAAAGTGGAATCCATTTTTTGGCTTTATGCTTGAAAAAATGGATACAATAATTACCGATTAGCCTTGTTGTTATTATCTTTTAAAGTGGTAAATACCAACTTATTTCGGCCGCTGTTTTTTGCTTGGTACAAGTTCAAATCAGCTTGTTTAATCCAGTCTTCTAACAAAGCACTATAAGTGCCGTTAGCGATGACGGCACCAATACTAGCAGTAACACTAAACTTAGTTTTGTCATCTGGGGTGTGAATAATGACTTGTGAAAGCCTCTGCCTAAAACTGTCGAGATGAGATTCAATTTTTAGTGCATTACAAAGCGGCATAATGATGAGGAACTCTTCTCCACCGTAACGTACGATAATATCGCCATCACGCTTAAAGTCTTTTTCAAGAAGCTTCGCAACTGTATTAAGCGTCTGATCACCCCCTAAATGTCCATAGGTGTCATTAATGCCCTTAAACCTATCCAAATCAAGGATAGCAATCGCAATCACTTCATCGCTTCTTTGGCAGCTTTCTTGAACCAATGGAAATTGTTCTTCAGCATAGCGACGATTATAGAGTCCTGTGAGAGGGTCTCTCTCTGCTAATGACTTTAACTTTTGATTCGCTAGCTCTAGCTCAAACGTTCTTAAAGATACTTTTTCCTCCAATTCCAACTGATAGCCAATAAGCTGGCTCTTGCTTTGCTTTAGTCGTTTATAGAGAGAGTAGATCTCTTTTGGTGATTCCTCATCAATGTCATAGTCACTATTGTCATTCTTATTTGAAGTGCTGAACTTTCTGGCGATTTTCTCTAGTGGGCGGGTTAGTCTGCCACTAATGATGCGTGTGATCAGAAAAATGACCAGCAGTGAAATGGCGAGAATTGCAAAAGTTGCAATATACATTTGCTCGACAAGCATGACTAAAGGTCTAAAAGGATTGAGAACATAAAGAGTCCATCCGATATCGAGATCATAAGCTGCGTATAAATATTCAGGTGACATGTTAGCTTTGTCATGGATGTTCAAGGTGGGCAATAGACTAGTATCAAGAGCATTATCCTTTGAGTAGCTAAAATTACTCAGTGGTTGAATAGAGAGCTCTGGTGAAGAGAAGACAACTCGGTTCTGTCTGTCAACAAGTACAATATACTGATCTCTAAATAGCTTATTAGTTCTGTCTATTTCCTTAAATCGTTCGAGGTCTAGAGACCCTTCAATGATGCCTATAGGCTGGTAGGCATTCTGTGGTGAATAGAGGGGAGCGCTAATGGCGACGATGGGATCATTGCCAAAGCCTCGGCCTAAAAAAACGGGTGATATAAAAGACTTTTGATTTACGAATGCCTCAATAAAATAGTCTCTATCTGACACATCTAAGTCTGCAGGCTTAACTGCACCATTGAGCAATGATACGGGGCTAGCACTCTCTATCATGCCTCGCTCATCGGCGATTAGCATCGTTATGTATCCTGGGTACTGCTGGTGTAATTTCGAAAGTGCCGTTTGTTGTTGCTCTATGCTCGTTTCACTCAAACTTAACCAATTTGCGGCACTATTTAATACTTGTGCGTGAGTATCAATATGGGCCTGAGTCAGGTTTCCAATGTGGTGAGCAGATTCATTAATATTCTCGCTCAATAGTTGCTGATGACGGTTGATAAACTGGTTGTTAAATAACAATGCCGCAAATAGAAGTGCTAAAAAGATCACTAGTGTAAATGCATAGGTCAACTGAGTATTAAAAGTGTGGCGTTTTCTATCTTTACTTTTGAGAAAAAGGTGTAAAGAAACGGGCGTTAAAAGCAGTAGCATAGAGGCTATAGCTGTGTAAAAAACGCCATTAATCCCTTGTTTCAGTATAATAAAAGGTAAGTGGCTACTGGGAATGTGTGAGTTGAGAATTGCGTATAGGTAAAACAATGGCATACCTATAACTAACCAAAAAATCATACTCGAATATAGTGAGTAAACTCCTTTTCGATGAGCTAAGCCCAAAAATAACGCTTCTAGTGAAAAAAGTAAGTATACGTGAGGACTACCCCAAGCAATAAATAACCCACTAACTGCAATAATGGCTGTATATAGGCCATACCAAGGCCCAAAGAGAACTGCGCTAGCGACAAAGCTAGCATTACCTAAAATTAGCTGGATATTGGCAAATAAAGGCAAAGGATAGAGGTTAACGACCAGACCGAGTAAACCTAGTGCACTCGCTAATAGCAATTTTTGTTGTTTTATCTTTTCCAAATACTAACCTTTATGCTTATTTTATTGTGCGTATTTAAGTCATTTTTATTATATAAAGCCATTAGCTACAATTTATTAACTTTTGCTTAGGATAGCAACAGATAGCGTGTTGTTTTGCTCAATAATACTCGCCTTATTCGTTTTTGCTCCTATGGAATTAGCGGGTGGGGGAGCTGCACATATTGTTAGGTCAATATTTAGAACTCTTTTGATGTTCTTACAGATAAGATCTAGTTCACAGCATTGATATCTTATCGGTTGCCTATTCAGCTTTTGTTCATGAAAGCACTGCATTTTAAGATTCAATTAATGTTAGTTGCTATCATATAAGACATAGGTTTTCATCGTTTAAGCTACTCATTTTCAAAAAGCTTTTACCGATGTAATTTTAAAAAATGTGCTTAGATAGTCTGTAACATTTCAGAGTTTAAGTGCAACAACTCCGTGATTAAGGAACTGTTATGAAATACTTATCTATGTTTGCTGTACTAGCCTTCTCTGCTTCTGCAATGGCTGTAGATTGTACTGAATGCCATGAAAAAATTGATGTAGCAGCACATACTGAAATGGAAGCGACAATTGCAACGTGTAACGATTGTCATGATATGGAAAGTGCTCATGAGTTAGATACAGAGCTACACACTGTTGATCTAACAATCAAAGAGTGTGCTGACTGCCACGACTAAGGCTAATGATGTTTAGCCAATAAAAAAGCCAGCTATACGCTGGCTTTTTTAATTAGAATTGGTCGGGATAACAGGATTTGAACCTGTGATCTCTTGTCCCCCAGACAAGCGCCTTACCGGACTAGGCCATATCCCGAAAATGTCTACAGAATAAATGATAATTTGAGGGAATTCTGAAGAGCCAGCACTGTAACAAGTCAGCTGAGTCACTGCAAGCGCTTCATTAACATCATTGTTTTGTTTGGCTAGTTTATAAACTTTTTAGCTACCCTAATGAATATAAAACCTTCTGCCCTCACGCATTACTTCAATTAACTCTGGGGCGCTCATTTTCTTTTTAAGGCGTTTTTTATACTCAGAGTCGTAAATCCGATACTTACCGTGTCGATCGATAGTCGTTATTTCAGACTGCTGATAAATGGCAAATATACGATTGTCACCGGTATAAACCCAGGTTCTGTCACTCGGCTGCATCAAGCTGCTACCAGCACTAAAGTCAGTTGTTGGATTGGTACAGCCAAGTACTTGTGTCATCAATGTTGGCACTAGTGCATTGTGAGTTGTTCTGTAGTTTATGCGTTTATGTGCACTCTGTTTAGGCCAATGAATAACCATTGGAACTTGAACGTTATCTGGCGAAAGGTTTACCCTGGCTTCAGTCGGATTACTGGTAAACATTTTTCCACTGACACCGGTGATGACAACTAAAGTGTTGGCAGGTAAATCAGTCAGTATCTCTTTCAACTGACTATCAATAAAGTTCAATGACTGGCGGTATTGATTGAATAACACTTTTTCAGCAGATTTTAGCGATCTATCTGCTTTTACTGTCTTAACACCAAGAAAGCCTATCGGTGTATCGTAGCTATCGGGTGACTTTAAATTTAATAGTGTAAACCAAGGCTGTGTTGATGCCTGAGTCCACTGCTGCCAGTTTTCAACGGAGCTGATATCTGAACTTGCGTAACTATCATCATATTGTGAGTCAATTCGCTGGAAGTCATCAAAAATAGCTTGAGGCCGAGCGAGGGTATCGACACTGGTAAACAGCCCCAACTGATAGCCATTGGTTGCAAGCTCCTGAGTCAAAACTGGGCTTTCATAATGCAGGTCTATGGCATTCATATAACTGCCTTGTAAGCCGTAAAGCAAGCTGAACATACCGCTACTAAATTGGTTGCCACCACTTAAATGCTTTTGAAAAGTTTGGTTTTTATCAGCGTATGCCGTTAAGAAGGGCATGGTTGTTTTGTCGACTAATTTTGCCTGAAAGCTATCAATCGCAATGAATAATATATTGGGTTTATCATCTGGCGTACATTGCATAGGTGATAAAGGGTACTTGAGACTGGTTTTGGGTCTCGTTTGATCTTGGTCTTCATGGCTGTTGTCGATACCATAACTTTCCATGAAGCTTCTTGCTGTTGCTGGATAGGATAGCGGGTAAGCATCATCAAACTGTGTTATTTCGGTAACGTCAGCGGCATCGCCCCAAATATGTATTAGGTGACTGGCAATGAAGCATAAGCCAACGACCCCAACGACTTTGTTACCATAATTACGCTTACGGATTTTTTCGATACGTTTCCACAAATAATTAGCGAGCGTTAGCTCTAAAGCTAAAATGCCGATTGGCGTAATAATGTAGGAGGTGCCTTGCAATAACCCATTTAAATCAGCCCAAGCTAAATCAAACACAAAAGGGCTAAGGTGTAGGCCATAGTCATCATAAATAATGGTGTCGTAAAGCAGCATACATAAACTTAATGTAGCGACGACAGCGGCATAGCCTCTGAGTATCTTTGAGTATGGAAGTAACAGAGTAATAGGAAAAATGAGTACCAGATAGACCATAAAAGCGAGAAAGCTAAAGTGGCCAATGGTGCTTAACGCTAGATAGCTCCAGCCTACGATTGATTCAGGAAAACCAACAGTACCGAGATACCGATAGCCGACAATAATAGCCAGTAAGCCATTATAGAAAGCAAACCAATGTCCCCAGCTCACTAAACGTGAAACTCGATCTCGTCCTATCTGTTTTTGTCGCTCAACCATGCTGACTCATTTTTCTCTTATATTGCAGTTAATGGGCTTAAGCTTAAATGGTTAAACCCTTACTCAATGTGGCTCTTTGTTTAGTCTAGCTATTTTTAACCGACTGCGATAAAGCTTTTGCAAACTGCTCTGTAACAACTTCACGAGCTTCAGCAGGTACTTTATTTTGCAACAGGTGAGTTACGCAGTTCCCTAATGCCATCAGACTCAAGTCTGTTGGTGATTGATGCTTCTCTAAAACTGCTAATAGCTCAGTAATGAGTGATTCAACTTGCGTGTTTGAATATTTAGATTGGATAGCCATAATTGAAAAAGTTCACTTTAAATCTTGATTAACGGCATATAATAACGGATTTTTCCGATAAGCTCTGCACTTTTTGGCCTCCTGTTGAGGCTTTTATCATTTATTGTGTACTGGAATGAGTTAATGCTTGATTGCGCAGTGTCAATTCAAACAGTTGCAAAGAGCTCTGTAGGGGAGATATGCCAGTTATTTACATCCTTATTAGAAAGCCGATATAAATTGATTAGTGCTGCTTAATTACCATTATGACCTCGCCAATCACATTGTTAAAACCTTTCCCATGGCGAACTATTTATCATCTAGATTTCTGGTTTCTGTCTGGTATGATATCTGCCGTCATTGTATCCATGTAGCCGACAATTAGCGAAAAGCTACAGGTGTATACAAACCTATTTATTTATCATTATAGAGCTGATTCGCTGGCTATAGCTCTAAGCAACTTTCTATCGAGGCTCAATGAGTATTAACGTCGAACAAGCAATCATCCATGCAATTTCTCAAGATGGAGACGGTCAGCTCAGCTGTCGTTTACGCCCACAGCCGTTGTTAAACAGCCAAGCCGTAGAGACGATGTTAGATGAACTGCATCAAACCTACACCACAAAGGCTGGTAAAGGTTTTGGTCATTTTGGTATAAGCGGTGACGACGGTGAAGCAAATACCAAGTTCGAAGCTGCATTGAGCCAATACCGTAGCAATGATTTAGGCTTTGTTGAGTTTTCAGGTATTGCAGGGAAATTACTGCAGGAAGAACTCGCTAAGTATGACTTTAGCACTGGCGGTTTTCTGTTGCTTTCTTGCTATACCTATATGACTAGCGATTTTTTGTTTGTATCCTTGCTTAACGCTAAGTCATCAATGACAGTGTTAGATGATATGGAGCTGACGCAAAATACTCACTTAGATCTCAACAACGTCCAACTTGCAGCTCGTATTGATCTGACTGAATGGCAAGCAGATCCTGAGTCTAAAAAGTACATTTCATTTGTTCGTGGACGGGCAGGTCGAAAAGTCGCTGACTTTTTCCTTGATTTCATGGGCTGTGTTGAAGGTGTTAATACCAAAGCACAGAACAAATCATTGATGAATGCCGTTGAGGATTTTGTTGGTGGCAGTGAGCTGACAAAAGATGAGCGCCAAACCGCGCGTGAGCGAGTGTTTGATTACTGTACTGAGCGCTGTGACGAAGGTGCTGATATTCAGATTAAAGATTTAGCTGATGAGCTAGCAGATCAAGGTATGGATTCATTCTATGACTTTGCTCAGGGTGGAGATTACGACCTCGAAGAGGAGTTCCCTGGCGATAAACCAACCCTGAGACAGTTGAAGAAGTTTTCAGGTACTGGCGGCGGCGTGACACTCAGTTTTGACAGTCAGCATCTTGGTGAGCGTGTGATTTACGATCCAGTGTCAGACACGATTATCATAAAAGGTGTGCCGGCAAACCTTAAAGATCAACTTGATCGACGTTTAAAAGGTGAATAGATAGACAGTCTTTTGAGCTGGAATGGAAGCCGAGTGTTTTAACGCTCGGTTTTTTTGTGTCTAGAGTTTAGTTATTGACCGTTATAAGTGTAAAGTTGTCGAATGTTGCTGTTTATCATTGTAAGCTACAGCAATTATTGTAATACCAATCAGTATCAAAGTTTGATCGCTCTGCGAGTGATTTAGATATTGATTGCTATCATTTCATCCTGCAGCCATTGCTGCCTGGATTGTGCAAGGTAGACTGTTTTTCTACCTAGGAGCTTAAATGCAACTATTTGTTAAAGATTTAACTGTTATTGACTTCTCATACCTCTGTCCCATTCGCGGCATGGTGGGTGAAAGTTGGATTGTCGATGTTTTGTTAGATGGCGGCTTAGATGAGCAAAACATGGTACTCGATTTTGCAAAAGTAAAACGAACCATTAAAAACACCATTGATGACGTTGCTGATCATCGCTTATTGATCCCAACGGCTTGCAGTGAAGTGCGCTGGCAACAGCAAGGTGACAGAGTCTGGATGGATTTCGATAGTCAACAGGGCGGTATGCACTTAGCGTGCCCGTCGCAAGCATTTGCGCTGATCCCAAGTGAAATTATCGATTTTGAAAGTGTTAATAAGTTCTTGCAAAAAGCACTTAAAGAGGTGTTACCTGCGAACGTAGAAGGGATCTCTTTAACGCTGCGAAATGAAATTCATGATGCTCCTTTTTATCATTATACTCATGGGCTTAAGAAGCATGATGGCAACTGCCAACGGATTGCTCACGGGCATCGAAGCCCAGTTACCGTATTTGAAAATGGGGTGGCTGCACCTAAATGGGATGAATATTGGGCTAAACGCTGGCACGATATTTACCTTGGAAGTGACGAAGACTGTGTGTCAGTACAAACGCTAACCCTTTCTCCACAAACTCAAGTCAATGACAACACGCATTTGGGCTTCCATTATCAAGCTCCACAGGGAGATTTCCAGCTGGCTATGCCTAAGGACTGTTGTGACGTATTGCCCCACGATACAACCGTAGAGTTATTGGCTGATTTTATGGCGCAAACCTTATCTGAGAAAGTGCCTGATAGTAACTTTAAAGTTATCGCTTATGAGGGGATCGGCAAGGGAGCGATAGCAAGTCGACAATGTAGAAAATAATTTCAAGGAGATATTTTGAGTAAAATTTCCCCACTAGTCATTGCTAGTATTACAGCTTTGCTCTCTGTTTCAGCCAGCGCTCAAGTTGAATTGAACGGCGAGTTAAAACAAGGCGCATTGGTGCGAGCCAAAGTGCAGCCAGGCACGCAAGTTTATTTGAATGATGACGCTATTAAGGTTAACCCTAATGGGGAGTTTGCTTTTGGATTTTCTAGGGAAGCTGAATTAAAGCAAATGCTTAAGCTCGTTTATCCTGACGGTTTAACTGAACTTAAACCGCTGTCTATTGAGAAGCGCGACTATAAGATCCAGCAAGTCAATGGGATCAGCAAGAAGATCATGAAGCCAGATCCTAAAGCGCAAAGCCGAGCAGCGAAAGACAGTAAACAGGTCAAAACCGCCCGAGCGCAATTTAGCCCGAATAACGCGTTTAACCAAACGTTTATCTGGCCGCTCACTGGGCGTATTTCAGGTGTTTATGGTAGTCAGCGAGTCTATAACGGCAAACCTGGCACACCACATTACGGTGTGGATGTCGCGGCTAAAACAGGCACTGTAGTAGTGGCTCCTGCGGATGGGGTTATCTCCTTATCAGTCGCAGACATGTTTTACTCAGGTGGCACCATGATTATTGACCATGGTTACGGCGTAAGCTCTAGTTTTCTGCATCTGAGCAAACTGTATGTTAAAGAGGGACAGATTGTTAAGCAGGGAGAAAAGCTTGCAGAAGTTGGTGCGACTGGTCGCGCAACGGGACCGCATCTAGATTGGCGAGTTAACTGGTATCAAATGAGACTTGATCCAACCACAATAGTCCCTTCGATGAAAAGCGTACTTGAAAAGCAATCGACGAAGTAAATCCAATTTGATAGCCACAAAAAAAGCAGCGATAAGCTGCTTTTTTTGTGGCTGTATGGGTTGCCTCGGAACATTACTTGTTGCGGCTTTTCCACTTAAACAACACTGAGTATTTCCATAATGCTTTTATGGTGAAGTAGGAGGTTATTGCAAAAATAGCTCCTAGGACCAGGCAACCAAGCAAAAATGATGGGCCGATGGTTTCAATGGAAGACTCAACCCATTGCCAGCTTGCTTCAAATACAAACTCTTGCGGATGGTTACCGAGGAGCTTTGCACCAAGTATATAAGCAACATAAAACATAAAAGGCATGGTTACGGGGTTTGTGACCCAAACTAGCGCAACGGCCAGAGGTAGATTGACATTAAAAAGTATTGCAAGCGCTGCTGCTAATACCATTTGAAATGGCATCGGGATCCAAGCAACAAACAGTCCCACTGCGAACGCCCCAGGCGCTGAGCGTCGGTTTAATGCCCATAAATTGGGTTTCAGTAAAAGATCACCAAACATGCGCAGATTTTTATGATTGCGTAATGTTTCAGGCTTCGGCATAAATCTTTCTAATAATTTTTTTGGCATAACTTGAATTTGCTGTCTTAACTTACTTCACTATGAATGGATTCATGTGTGGCTTTTGTGCCACGATAATTTCAGCAATGCTTTGGCCATCGCTCCCTCAACTTGCTGCCTTGCCGTTTTTTATTATTCTGGCAATGGCTGTTATTCGGCATACCCCTTTGTTGGCGGGTGGCCTAATTGCACTTAGCTGGATAACGACTTTTAATGCGTTATTAATGAGCTGGGATACAAGTGAAAATGTCGACACTATAGATGTTAAGGCCGAAATCATATCACTAGTTCACTCAAACGGCGACTGGATTAGTATGGATATTATGCTGATTGATTCAATTTTGCCCCACTCGGTAACCAGAAAGCTTAGATTATCATGGTCAAAACCGCCAAACGTTGACGTTGGTCAGCAATGGCTGCTAACAGTTAGGCCAAAGTCAATCACTAGCTTGTTGAATCAAGGTGGTTTTAACCAGCAAAAGTATCTGCTTAGTAAACATATTTTTGCTAAAGGTAAAGTGATTAATGGTCAATTAATATCTGAAAATAGTGACGTTAGAACCACGCTGATTAAGCAACTTAAGCCCGCTCTCAAGCAATATCCTTCACAAGATTTAATGTTGGCGTTATTAGTTGGCGACAAAAGCTTAATGACAACCGAGCGTTGGCAGCAGTTGAAAAATACAGGTACCGGTCATCTGTTTGCTATCTCAGGGTTGCACCTTTCGGTAGCTTGTTTTTGGGGCTATATAGTCAGTAAAACCATTCTGTTTCAATTGCTTGCCAATCAAAGTCGACGTAATGGTGTCATTGCAATGCTGGTCTGCGCTTTGACGGCGATTGTGTATGCTTATCTTGCGGGCTTTTCAGTTTCTACCCAGCGTGCACTTATTATGCTGCTTGCCTATTTGAGTTCATGGTTTTTCAACCGATTTTCAAGTAGTTGGGAAAGGCTGCTTTATGCGTTGTTTATTGTGTTAATCATAGATCCATTCAGTCCGCTCAGTGCGAGCTTTTGGCTGTCTTTTATGGCGCTGGTCGTTATTCTTGTCACAATCTCTACATATTCTTCGACCCAGTACAGCAAGCATCCAAGCAATGAGGTTTTTGAGGACATAGCGGTTCAAACATCACCGACCTCGATATATAGCGATTTTTGGCGCAAATTACAGCAGTGGTTTGTACCATTTTGGGCGATCCAATGGAGGCTTGCGCTGATATTAGGCCTTTTACAGGCGAGCTTATTTGCCGGGACTTCAACCATCAGCGTAGTCGTTAATTTGCTGCTAGTACCTTGGTTTAGTTTTGTGGTTATCCCTTTGGCTTTACTTTGTTTGATGTTGTTCATTATTGGCTTGCTAAGCGGTCTACAAATTGATTTTTCAAATACTTTTTGGTTAGCCAATCAGACGCTAGAACCGGCTCTTTTTTTACTTGATTACGCGAGTAAACTTTCTTTTGCATGGCTTGATCTCTCTCATCAATGGATTGCTGTAATACTCAGTGCAGCAGCTGGTCTATGGTTTTGTTATCAATTTAGAGACATTTATTGGCGTATAACTTTTAGCGCGATGTTACTACCAACCATTCTTTTGTGTTTCCAACATTATTCAAATCAACAAAGCCAGCAGTGGAAAATACATATGCTTGATGTCGGTCAGGGAATGTCTGTCGTGATTGAAAGCAATAACAGGGCTATTGTTTACGATACGGGGGCAAGCTTTGGTGGCAATTTTAGCTATGCTGAGCGGGTGGTGTTACCTTTTTTAAAGAATAAGGGAATTAGAAAAGTTGATTACTTAGTGGTGAGCCATGCTGATAATGATCATGCTGGTGGGACTGATGTCATCCTGGCTGCATTTCCAAATGCTCAGATTATTTCAGATAACGGCGCTAAAGGTGCCATAGATTGCCGTCCTAAAGTGTTTATGTGGCAAGCTATAAAGCTTGAAATAGTGGCGCCAACATTGGCAACAGCAGGTAATAATGGTTCTTGTGTTGTCAGGCTCAGTAAAGAGGGGAATAGCATTTTACTGACCGGCGATATTGAAGCCACTGCCGAGCTTGCGTTGCTAGTCGATAAAGCGATAGCCAGTCAGGTGATGAGCGCGCCGCACCATGGCAGCAGAACCTCTTCAAGTATAGGCTTTATTAACGCTGTCTCGCCTGAGCTGGTATTGTTTCCCGCAGGGTTTAACAATCGTTATGGATTTCCTAAAGAGGACGTGGTTGCGCGTTATCATCGTTTAGGTATCGAGACATTAACGACAGGGGAGTACGGACAATTAAGTGTGATATTTAAGCATGGAAGTGTTGATTATTATACATATCGCTCGGATTTTACCCCATTTTGGTATAACCAAGTGTTTAGGTTTGGTGAGATTGAAAATCCAGAGTAGAATAGTTTTTTTGCCAATACGTTAAGTCTCCCAATGACAACATCTCCTAAAAGTGAAGTTTGGACGGTTTTTAAACGCCTACTGGGCTATTTAAAACCTCTTAAAGCTGTTTTATTTTTTGCCATAGTTGGCTTAACGATGTATGCAGTGGTCGATGCAACCTTTATCGCCGTTATAAAGCCATTTATTGATGAGGGCTTTGGTGGCCAGGCCAGCCAAATACCAACAGGAGCAGGTGGGCTAACTGACTTAGATCTCGGCACCAGTGGTGGCTTTAATTCCGGCAGTGATGTGCTGATGATGGCACCTATCGTGGTGATCGTGTTGTTTAGCCTAAGAGGCTTGGCAAACTTCTTATCGACCTACTGTATCTCTTACATGAGTGCGCGGGTGATTATGGATCTGCGCCAAGAGGTGTTTGAACACTACCTAACGCTACCTGTTAGCTACATAGATAGCGAGAACACCGGTAATTTAATCTCACGCGTTACCTACGACACTGAACAGATAGCGCGAGCATCCGGTAGTGCTTTAATTACTATAGTCCGCGATAGCATCACTGTTGTCGGTATGATAGCTATTATGTTTTACTTCTCTTGGAAACTGTCACTGGTAATATTTATCATTGGCCCTATTATTGGGCTGGTCATTACCGTTGTGAGCCGTCGATTCAGGAAGGTATCTAAGAATATACAAGCAGCGATGGGTGGCGTGACTGCTGCGACAGAACAGATGATTAAAGGCCATAAGAATGTATTGTCTTTTGGCGGTCAAGAAACTGAAGCGCAGCGCTTTGCTAAAGTAAACGATCAAAATCGCTATCAGACAATGAAACTTGCCACCGCACAAGCCATTAGCCAACCTTTGGTGATGATTATTGGCTCATTTGCTATCGCATTTATCTTATATGCTGCCAGCATCGATAGTATGAAAGCAGAGCTAACCGCCGGTACATTTGCCACGATTTTGGGGGCTATGTTGGCAATGTTGCAGCCAATTAAAAATTTGACCCGTGTCAATGCTGAGTTCCAACGTGGTATTGCAGCTTGTACAACCGTATTTGAATTACTTGATACCAAACCTGAAAGCGATACCGGTACGTTAGACGTTAAAAGAGTTAAAGGTGAATTGGCATTTAACAACGTTGATTTCAGTTATCCAGGACACGATAAACTCGCATTGAACGGTATTGATTTTACTGTAGAACAGGGCAAAACATTGGCCCTAGTAGGGCGATCAGGCTCTGGTAAGTCGACTATCGCAAGCTTAGTGACTCGGTTCTATACCGGTCTTAAAGCGGGTGAAATCACCCTTGATGGCAGCAACATTAATGACTATACGTTGGCGTCGCTGCGTAGCCAAGTTGCGCTTGTATCGCAACAGGTCACGTTATTTAATGATTCAATCGCGAATAATATTGCCTATGCCTATCCCGGTGAAGCAACCCGAGAGCAAATCATCAACGCTGCCACTCTTGCTCACGCGATGGAGTTTATTGAGCCAATGCCCGAGGGGCTAGACACCCAAATCGGTGAAAATGGCGTTATGCTATCAGGTGGTCAAAGACAGCGCATTGCTATCGCAAGGGCGATACTGCGTAACTCGCCTGTATTGATCTTAGATGAAGCAACTTCTGCGTTAGATACTGAATCAGAAAAGGCGATTCAAGATGGTCTAGACAACTTAAGGCATAATCGTACATCAATCGTTATCGCTCACCGCCTGTCAACGATTGAAAGTGCAGATCAAATCCTTGTTGTTGATCAGGGGGAAATTGTTGAACGCGGCACGCATACATCGCTACTTGAAAAGCAAGGCATCTATTACAACCTATACCAAATGCAGTTTGGAAGCTAAATGCAATCTTGGGTTAACAAATTATGGTATGACGGGCATATTCTGCGTTTTGCGCTTTGGCCATTGTCGCTGCTATTTGCCGCTATAACTTGGTTCAGAAGACAGCTATATGTTGTTGGCCTAAAGCCGCAAGCTACTTTTGCTGTACCGGTAATTATCGTGGGTAATATTACTGTTGGTGGCAGCGGTAAAACCCCCACCGTCATATACCTCATAGAATTACTGCGTCAGCACGGCTATAAGCCTGGTGTTATCAGTCGTGGTTATGGTGTACAAATTGATGGGGTGCGTTCGGTTTATCCTAGTGATAATGCAAACCAAGTCGGCGATGAGCCAGCGATGATTGTGGCAAGAACGAATGTCCCTATGGTCGTCGGCGCTAAACGGATAGATGCTGCCCAGCAGTTACTTCATGACTTCGATGTTGATATTATTATCAGTGATGACGGCTTACAGCATTATGCACTCGGGCGTGATATTGAGCTTATTATCCTTGATGGTGAGCGTCGTTTAGGCAATGGAATGTTACTTCCCGCTGGGCCATTGAGAGAGGGGCACTGGCGAACCGCTGATGTCGATCATGTCATTGTTAATGGTGGCGTAGCTCGAAGTCATGAGCTACAAATGCAATTGCAGCCAACACAATGGCACTCAGTTAATGGTAAGCAGAGCCCAAATATGGCGCCACAACCAGAGCAGAATGTGGTTGCTATGGCTGGTATTGGCAATCCCTCTCGATTTTTTGATACGCTAGTGGATATGGGGTATAGCCTCGATAGGGTGCAGGCATATGATGATCATAGTGCCTATAGTGAATCAACATTGACCGCGCTTACTGCTGGAAGTCCTCTGCTTATGACAGAGAAAGATGCGGTGAAATGTCGCGAATTTGCAAAAGATAACTGGTGGTATCTCGCTGTAGATGCGAAGCTACCCCCTTCATTTGATCAACAGATTTTGACCCGCGTTAAGCAAGTGGTTGAAAAGAAACAAAGGTAACAGCATGGCATTTGATAAAAAACTACTCGATATTGTTGCGTGTCCAGTATGTAAAGGAAAGCTTGAATATAATAAACAAGATAACCAACTCATCTGTAAGTTCGATAAAATTGCTTACCCGATCAATGATGGCATTCCTGTTTTACTTGAGAACAAAGCAGAGCCATTAGCTGAGTAATCATCGTCGATTCTGAATAAAAAAGCGCCTTGTGGCGCTTTTTTATTGATGATTTACAAAGTGTACAGATAGTAGGTGAAATTATTCAAAGTCCTTTGTACAGTGTTTCTATCCATTTATCTTCCGAGATAAAATTCCAGCTCCAGTCTTTCCATTTCGCTGGTAAGCCTTGCTTCTTTATATCTTTTAACGCGATACCTGATTCCTTTTGATCTCTCATCCAGTTAATCGAGGCATCTAACATGTGTTTAAATCGAGCTAAATCACTTTTATTGGCTAAATCACCGTGACCAGGAATAACTTTTGTATTATCAGTCATGTCACTTAAAGCGCTAGCAACATTATCGCGGTAACCTTTAACAGAACCACCTGCGGATAGATCGATATAAGGAAATCTATCTTTGAAGAACAGATCGCCCATGTGCACTATGTCGGCTTTGCTCCATATCACAACACTATCACCGTCTGTATGACCGGGCCCCATATGGCGAACTTTTAAAGCATCACCATTAAAATGCACTGTTATGCCATGATCGTAAGTGATTACAGGCAGTGCTTCAGGCGTAGTTTTTTCATCTGAAGCAAGGCGTTTAAGCACATTGTGGTGGGCCATGATGGTACCAGTGCTGCCGAAGTGGGCATTAGCACCTGTATGATCGCCATGATAATGGGTGTTGATGATAAATTTTGGAGTACCAGTTTGGAGCTCATTGAGCGCCGCTGATATTTTATTGGCAAGTGGAGCAAATTGGTCGTCAATCATCAGCAGGCCATCGCTACCGACAGAAACACCAATATTGCCGCCAGCACCAACAAACATATAAACACTGTCGCTTAGCTTGATAGGCTGAATCTCAACATCTTTAAATCTATCATTGGCGATCACACTATTGGTGATAAGTGCTGCCGCAAGTAGGGCGCTGTAACTTAGCATTTTGGTTACATGTTTAACTGAGATTTTCATCATGTTTGCCTTATTGGTGGAGTTTACTTTTTAAGCATGTAAACTGATGTTACAGATTTGTTGTGTTGAATGCATTAATACCAACCAGTATAAATATTTGGTCTCTCAGCGAGAGTTTAGCGATTCTGAGGCAATGTCATTAAATGCTCCTGCATTAATGACATTCACCACATCCATGTGTTTTGCAACGAGTGAAGAGCATAGTTGTTCTACGGTTAAGCTCGTTAACATAGCATCAGAAGCGCTAAAACTCGCCATTCTGGAGCTTTTTTGGCTACCTACTTCTGTGTTGAACAACTTTACAAGGGAACAACCATTCTTGCAGTTATTCGCCTTGAATTAGTTTGCCAAAAACAGTTCTGAATTGATCAAATTCTTATATTGATTGGTATAACTATAAAAAAACCGAATACTATTACTATTACTAGTATTCGGTTTGAGGGCTTGTTCAGTTTGCGCTAATCGGCCGGTCTACCAACTAACTTGAATTTCGCCTTTATTTCGCTAACAAGCCACGGCTGCGAAGCAATGGATCAATGCCTGCTTCTTTACCACGGAACTGTTTATACAGTTTCATTGGATCTTCGCTACCGCCTTGCGACAGAACGTTATCTCTAAAGGCATCAGCTGTTGCTTTGTCAAAAATACCGTTCTCTTTGAACGCTTCAAAAGCATCAGCACCTAAGATATCTGACCAAAGGTAGCTGTAGTAACCTGCAGAGTATCCGCCAGAGAAGATATGCGAGAAGTAAGTACTGCGGTAACGTGGGGCGATTTCACTGATCAATCCCATTTTGTTCAGTGATTCAGCTTCAAATTTTGCAGCATCTTTTGGCATAAAGTCAGTCACTGTGTGCCAATCTAAATCAAGCTTGGTTGCCGCCATGTACTCTACAGTTGCAAAGCCTTGGTTGAATTTGCTCGCAGCTTGAATTTTCTTTACTAGCTCTTGTGGGATCACTTCACCGGTTTTGTAATGCTTAGCAAACTGCGCCAATACTTCTGGTTGCGTCATCCAGTTTTCCATCACTTGTGATGGGAACTCAACGTAGTCGCGTGGTACTGAAGTCCCAGCTTGAGAGCGATATTCAACATCTGACAACATACCATGTAGTGCATGACCAAATTCATGGAATAGTGTGCTAGCTTCATCGAATGTTAACAGTGCCGGCTCGTTGCCTACTGGGCGTGGGTAGTTCAGAACGTTCACAATGATTGGCTTAGAATCAACACCGTTCATGTTGTACTGTTGACGATATGAGTTCATCCAAGCGCCACCACGTTTGCTGTCGCGTACGTAATAGTCACCCATAAAGATTGCCATTAACTCGCCATCTTTGTCGTAGACTTCCCATGTACGCACTTCATCATTGTACTTAGGCAGGTCAGTACGCTCTTTCACTGTAATACCGAATAAGCGGTTGGCAGTATAGAATACACCTTTAAGGGTGTTTTCTAATGAGAAGTAAGGGCGTGTTTGCTGCTCATTAAAGCTGTACTTAGCGACACGGATCTTGTCTGAATAGTACCACCAATCCCAACCAGCAAGCTTAAAATCACCGCCTTCAGAATCGATTAATTCTTGCATATCGGCAACTTCAGCTTCAGCTTGCGCTAATGCAGCTGGCCATACTTTGTTCAGCAAGCCGTATACGTTTTCAGGTGTTTGTGCTGTGCGCTCTTCAAGTACAAAGTGAGCGTGAGTTTTGTAACCCATTAGTTGTGCTCGTTCTGCGCGCAATGCCGCCATCTTCGCAAGGATTTTTTTGTTATCGTTTGCGTTGTTATTGTTACCGCGCTCTACATAACCTTTATAGATTTTCTCGCGCAGTTCTCGGCTATCGGCATAAGTTAAAAATGGCGTGATTGAAGGGCGTGAAGTGGTAAACACCCATTTGCCTTCATGGCCACGTTTTGTCGCTGTTTGCGCTGCAACGCTGATCACATCTTCCGGTAAACCGGCTAAATCGGCTTTATTATCGATAACGAGTTCGAATGCATTGGTTTCAGCGAGCAGATTGTCACCAAACTCTAGGCTTAGCTTACCAATTTGTTCATTAAGTGCGCGCAGTTTGGTTTTGTCTGCATCACTTAAGTTAGCACCGCCACGAGTGAAAGACTTATAGGTGTCTTGCAGTAGTTTTGCTTGAGCAACATTTAAGTTCAGTGCGTCACGTTGGTCATAGACGGCTTTTACTTTTTGAAATAGTGCGTCGTTTAACAATACGTCATCACCAGCGGCAGAAAGCATCGGAGAGACTTCCTTCGAGATAGCTTGAAGCTGCTCGTTGGTGTCTGCGCCTGTTAAGTTATAAAAAACGCTGGCAACTTTGCTGGTTAACTCACCTGAAAACTCCATAGCTTCAATGGTATTTGCAAAAGAGGGTGCTTCAGGGTTATCGATTATCGCTTGAATTTCGGCTTTATGTTGTGCAATACCCGCTTTAAAAGCAGGTAGGTAGTGTTCAGGCTTAATCTTTGAAAAATCTGGGATGCCGAAATAGGTATCATATGGCTTAAAGAATGGGTTGCCGGCATTGTTGTCAATTATTTGCTGAGCAACAACATTGGGTGCTGTTTGGTTGTCGGTTGTATTATTCGCGCTGCTGCATGCGCCAAGAGAAAGTGTGATTGCTATAGCTGCAACCAAAGGTTTGAGGGTTGATCCCTTCATAGTTTAAATCCCCGAATTTTTACTTGTTTTAATTTTCGCCAATATCTTTGCATTGACGTTAACGTCATTAAATATCACGGTTAGTGGTGTTAAATCTATTAAAAATACGTATTGTTTGTAACAAATGTTTTGAATGGGCATTTTTTATAACTTTACCCGCAAAAGTTGTGGCAAACTGAGTTGTTTTTCTACTAATAATTATAAAATGGACACCCATGAAACGTTTAGCCTTGCTGTTTATCACTCTGCTGTCTCTTCCCTGCAGTGCAATAGAATCTCAATCAGACAAAGTTGCTCATTACGCTGTTGCACAATATGCCGACGATATGCTTGCTAGTCTTGCGACACTCGTAAAATTCAATACAGTTGCGATTGAAGGGCAAACGCCTGACACCAATCCACAATTCATTGGTTTCAAACAGGAACTTAAAAGTTTGAGCGACAAACTAGGTTTAGATTATGTTGACCATGGCTATGTGATTTTGATTGGACTTGGTCAACAGGAAGACAAACTTGGCGTGATTACCCACGGTGATGTACAACCAGCCAACCCAGCATTGTGGCAGCAAAGCCCATATTTATTAGATATGACATCTGAGCCCGGTAAACTTATTGGCCGCGGCACCGAAGATGATAAAGGGCCAATCGTGACTGCGATGTATGCGATGAAGTCTATTAAAGATAAGCAGATAAAACTTAATAAACGAATAGAGTTGATGGTTTACATGGCGGAGGAATCCGACTGGGAGCCGCTTAAAGCGTTTTTGAAGAACTTCACTCCAGCCAATATCAACATCACTATCGATGCTGAATACCCTGTTGTGACGGCCGAGAAGGGTTGGAGCAAAATTGAATTTATGATCCCAAGTGTTAATCTCGAGGTTTCATTTAAGGGGAAAGCTACACTTGAACGCTTCTCTGGTGGTTATTTTGCTAGCCAAGTGCCTCAACAAGCTCAAGCAGAAATTAATTTTGCTGATAAGGAGTTAATTCAGCAGTTAAAGGCAGCAGCTAAAACACAACCCGCAATGACATATCGTTTTGCGCAAAACGGTTCGACAGTTACTATTTTTGCTGATGGTAAAGCAGCCCACTCTTCAACACCTGAAGATGGTGTCAATGCGGTGACTCATCTGGCACAACTGCTCGCTATCCATCAGTGGCCTAAAAACACAGCATCACTTACACAGCAATTTATCCATGAAATGGTTGGCATGGGAATTTATGCAGAGCAGTTTGGTGATATTGCATATAAAGATGATTTTATGGGGCCGATGAGTTTAGCGCCTACCATCGTGAAAACAGGTAAGCAGGGCACACAAGTAATGATTAATCTGCGTCGGCCTATAGGCAAGACGCCAGAGAGACTCGACCGCCAGACTCATGAAGCACTGGAGCGTTGGCAGCAAAAACATCAAGTTAAGTTAGCAAAGGTTGAAACCTATTGGGGAAAGCCTATGGTGATGCAAGATGCGCCGCATCTTAATACACTGCTCGATGTCTATTCTCATTTTACCGGGGTTAAAGATCCGCAACCGGTTGCTATTGGCGGTTCAACAAACAGTAAATTGTTCCCTAACGCATTGAGCTTTGGTCCTGCTATGCCAGGCATTGAGTATACAGGGCATACTGAAAATGAATTTATCACCTATAAGCAGTTTATGTTGAATCTAAAAATGTACACGGCTGCTTTTGTTGAGTTAGCTAAGTAATAGACAGTCTAGTGAGCATATGCGCTGCTAGGTTAGCGGCTAAAGATAGATTACAGTCAACGGCAGTAAAACTATTTTGCAGTTCTACTTAAAGCCAGCGGGGGAGTTAGGTATAATCCCCGCTCTTTATCGTTAACTAAGCTGCATTTTATATATTTAACACTGAATATATTGACAGCTAGTATTCGCTACATACGTGGGAGCTTACGTGACAGCTTTCGTGTTGAGCCTGAATTTTGAGTTTGGTAAGTAATAGATGACAGAACAGTCCATAGAAGCAACTTCGCTGAGCATACTCGCTCTAGATACATGTACCGAGTCGTGCTCTGCTGCGTTAACCCATAATCGACAAGTGTATTGCGAGCAAGCAGATGCACCGCGCGAGCACAGCCAAAGGTTATTGCCAATGGTTAAGTCGGTGTTATCTCAAGCTGATATCAAGTTGAGTGATGTCGACTTAATCGCTTATGGTCGAGGCCCAGGTAGTTTTACCGGGATCAGGATCTGCACCAGTATCACCCAAGGTTTAGCATTGGGGCAATCACTCCCTGTCATCGGGATCTCAACCCTTGCGACCATGGCACAAGCTGCTATTGAAGCTGGAGCCAAACAGGTTTTAGCTGCTATTGATGCGCGTATGGGTGAAGTCTATTGGGGGCAGTTTATTGCCGTTGATGGTATTGCCACATTAGCCAATGAAGAGGTTGTTAGCGCACCAGAATCGATAGTGTTAAGCTTGGATGAAACGCAAACGATTACCGCCTGTGGCACCGGTTTTGATGCCTATCCACAATTACTGGCAATCGCTGGTGGCCTTCCTGTGTGTGAGCTTGCTAAATTTCCAGATGCTAAGTATATGGCGATATTAGCGCAACAAGGTTATCTAAATGGCTTGAGCACGAGTGTTGACGAGCTTAAGCCTGTCTATTTACGTGATACCGTGACCTGGAAAAAATTACCAGGAAAAGAATGATCTGAACTTAAGCTGATTACGCATAAGACAGTGATTTAATAAGTTAAGGACGATTGGATGCAAATTAATTCAAGTCAACTTACCGCTTCTAAAGTTGAAGTCAATAAGTCGATAGGAACTAATCAGCCTACTGCTGTGCGGGTGGATGCTGCCGAACAAGTGCTGCCGATCCAAGCACAGCAGTCTTACCAATTTAACGACTATAACGAAGATGAAGCCGCACTTAAATCTCGACTCGGTGCTCATATAGAGTATGAGAATGATACTCGTGGCCAGCGAGGGGCTGTGGCTGAATACCTTACTAATCAGCATGCAGCAAAGCGCGAAGAGATCCAACAGATGGTAGGCATTGATACCTATGCCTAGCACTTTGCAACACTCGTCAAAGACTCCAATTTCGTCTGGTACGCCTAGCAGAGGTAGATTTTTTCTCGAATTATTGGTGGCTTTTCTGGTCACAAAACTACCGTTTGTGAGTGTGCCGTTTAAATGGCTCGAAAGCTATTTTCATGAGTTATCACATGGCTTAGCGACACTTTTCACTGGTGGAGCCGTTAGTCATATTCAGCTGTTTCCTAATGGAGCTGGACTTTGCTTCAGCCAAGGTGGTTGGTCATTAGCCATTGGCTTTGCAGGTTATTTTGGTGCTGCGTTGTGGGGCTATTTGATTTTTACATTTGCGACTTGGCCTAAGGGGATCCGCTTTAGCTTCGGTCTGTTAGGCGCGGGCGTTATCTTAACGACTTTGCTCTGGGCAAGAGATCTACTAACCATTTCGATTCTAGTGTCGCTCGCATTGTTATTTTTAATGCCGTTAAAGCTTAACCTTAATCGATATTTAGCCACCAGTTTGCGCATTATGGGCTTGATGGTTATTTTAAATGCATTGGCGAGTCCTACCGTATTATTTGGCCTTGAAGGGCAGGGTGATGCCAATATGCTTGCAGAGCAAAGTTGGATACCCGCTTGGTTCTGGGTGCTCGTTTGGCTTGCAACGAGTGCGTTTATGCTATTTCTATGTTGGCGCCGAGTTGACCGTCAAGCAGAAAAACGCCAGATTAAATAACAAAGTGTAAATCTCTGTTTCTTAGGCTTGGATTTTAAGCTATTGACTGTTAGGTTGATGCCAGCCTTTATATGGAGATATCTAATGAAAATGAATACCCTAGCCGCCAGCCTAATTCTGACTAGCGCGTTTGGCCTATCAACACTAAGCGCTACTGCAAATGCGCATGTCCACGAAAATGCCGCACTCGATACCGCGGTATCTAGTGATTTTCGCCAAACTAAAAATTCAGCCCGTGATACATACCGACACCCCAAAGAGACCATTGAGTTTTTTGGCGTAGAGCCTTCAGATACGGTTATTGAGTTATGGCCGGGTGGCGGTTGGTATGCTGAAATACTGGCGCCTTACCTTGCAGAGAAAGGCCATTATATTGGTGGGAATTTTAATGCTAACCCCGATGATGAAAAGCAGCGCAATGGCTACCGAGCCAAGGCGGGCAAAAAGTTTGAAAAGTGGATCGCGGATAATAAAGCAAAACTGGGTAACGCCTCCACCGTCACTTTCGATCCTCCTAGTTTTTACGCAATGGGCGACGACAACAGTGCTGACGTCGTACTCACTTTCAGAAACTTACATAACTGGGCAATGAAAGGTTATTTAGAGCCTGTATTTGATTCGGCTTATAAAGTGCTTAAATCTGGTGGTACATTTGGTATCGTTGAGCATCGAGCGAATCCTGGTATGGACGCTAAGACAGGTTATATGGATCAAGCTCAAATGATAAAACTAGCGGAAAAAGCGGGTTTTACCTTTGTAGAAAGTTCAGAGATTAACGCAAATGCAAAAGATACTAAAGATTACCCAAAAGGTGTTTGGACCTTACCGCCACGTTTAGCACTTGATGATCAAGACAAAGAAAAGTATCTCGCAATTGGTGAAAGCGATAGAATGACGCTGAAATTCACCAAAAAATAATAAGCAATATGGAAAAGTCTTGCGCGCAAGAAAATGAAATAACGATTCAATTACCCCATATAAAATTAGCTGCAAAACTATGGGGTTCGCAGGACAAACCATTAATATTGGCGTTGCATGGTTGGTTAGACAACGCCAATAGTTTTCTCCCTTTAAGTCACTATTTAACTGACTATCAAATCATGGCAATAGATTGGCCTGGTCATGGGCTATCTGAGCATCGCCCAGGCAAATATCCCCTGCATTGGATTGATTACCTCTATGATTTGGATGCGCTGTTAACAGCGTTGCCTGCAGAACAACAACCCACAGCCATTTTAGGACACTCTTTAGGGGGCATTATTGCATCCGCTTACACGGCTGCATTCCCTGAAAAGGTCGCAACTTTGGTGTTAGTCGAAGCATTATCTCCTCTCTATGAAAAAGAGAGTAAAGTGAAGCCACGTCTTAATAACAGCTTTAAATCACACCGACGTTACCTGCAAGTTGAGGCTAGAAACAGCAATGTTTATCGGGATATTTCTGTTGCTGTCAATGCTCGTCATAAACTTACTGCGTTAGATGTGGCATGGTGCGAAATTCTAACTCAACGCAATATGCAAAAGCTTGATTGTGGAGTAAGCTGGCGCAGTGATCCCCGCTTAAAATTAGATTCCCCATTGAGACTCGCTTATTCCCAAGTTGACGCATTAATGCAGGCCCATGAGGTCGATACATTGTTGATTCTGGGTAGCCAAGGCTTCACCCAACTTAGCAGTGCAATTCCCACTGCGAAACGTTGGTTCAATCAGCTTGAAGTCGAGGAAATTGAGGGAGATCATCATCTTCACATGGGTAGTGCGAAAGCGGTTTCATTTGCCATAGATAGATTCCTTAAAGCCAAAGGCTGAAAAAGGGACTAGGTTTTTCGTTACATATATGTGATGATAATCAAAATTTAAACGCTTGTATGATTTATTGGCGTTTCTTATAAATATAAAGATTTGACAGTGTTTAGCTTGTTTATTGGCAAGCTGCAAACGACCGTTGAGGTATTGTTTCCCTTAGGTGGAAATATTAGGAGATTTTTGTGGATCAACTTTGGATTAATAACCTGCCAGACGATGTGCCTTCTGAAATAAATGTAGAGCAATATGCCTCGTTAGTGGATCTATTTGAAACATCGGTTTCTAAATATGCTGATCAACCTGCATTTGTGAATATGGGGGCAACGTTAACCTATCGCAAATTAGAAGAGCGCAGCCGCGCGTTTGCTGCATACTTGCAAAATGAATTGAAGCTGAATAAAGGCGACCGTGTTGCCATCATGATGCCAAATTTATTGCAATATCCAATTGCTCTGTTTGGCATATTACGCGCAGGCATGGTTGTTGTTAACGTTAATCCGCTATACACCCCCAGAGAGCTTAAACATCAATTGACCGACTCTGGTGCCAAAGCGATTGTGGTAGTGTCTAATTTTGCCCACACATTAGATAAAGTCGTTGCAGAGACCCCTGTTGAAAGCGTTATTTTAACTGGCTTAGGCGATCTGTTGAGTGCGCCTAAACGTACAGTGGTTAATTTTGTCGTAAAGTATATTAAAAAGATGGTGCCTAAATACCATCTTCCGCAAGCTATTTCGATGCGAAAAGCGTTATCGAAAGGGCGACGTATGCAATATGTTAAGCCCGTGGTCAAAAAAGATGATTTAGCTTTCTTACAGTACACTGGTGGTACAACAGGTGTTTCCAAAGGGGCGATGCTTAGTCACGGCAATGTGGTCAGTAATTTGCTGCAAGCTGACGCAGCATACGGCTCGTTACTGGTTAACGGTAAAGAGTTCGTTGTCACTGCGCTGCCGCTTTATCATATTTTTGCTTTAACAGTTAACTGCTTGTTATTCATACATAAAGGTGCGAATAACTTGTTGATTACTAACCCAAGAGATCTGCCTGCTTTTATTAGTGAGTTAGATAAACACCCTTTCACAGCACTAACTGGCGTCAACACCCTGTTTAATGCACTAGTGAATTCTGAAGAGTTCACTAAGCTAGATTTCACCGATCTTAAACTGTCTATTGGTGGCGGTATGGCTGTGCAACGTGCAGTAGCCGATAAATGGCAAGGGATCACTCAAACGCGTTTATTAGAGGGTTATGGCCTTACCGAAGCATCACCATTGGTCACTTGCTGCCCTTATAACCTAGAGGGCTACAATGGCTCTATTGGCTTTCCTGTATCGAACACTGATATTCAAGTCAGAGATGAAGAGGGCAAGATACTCGCTCAAGGCGAGACTGGAGAGTTGTTTGCTAAAGGACCGCAGGTCATGGTCGGTTATTGGAATCGTCCCGAAGAGACTGCGAATGTTATCGATGCTAATGGCTACTTGGCAACGGGCGATATTGGTTACATGGACGATAAAGGCTTCTTCTTTATTGTTGATCGTAAAAAGGACATGATTTTAGTTTCTGGCTTTAATGTGTTCCCGAACGAAGTGGAAGAGGTTGTTGCCTTGCATCCAAAAGTCATCGAAGTGGCGGCCGTTGGCGTGCCCCATGAGGTTTCGGGTGAGCTTGTAAAAGTATTTGTGGTCGCAAATGATAAATCTTTAACCAAAGAGGATATTATCAAGCACTGCCGCGAACATTTGACGGGATATAAAATCCCTAAGCTGGTAGAATTTAGGGATGAACTGCCCAAAACGAACGTAGGAAAAATTCTACGTCGTGAATTGAGAGATGAAGCTAAGAGCGATTAACTGCGATTAGTTCTTTCATAAAAGAGTGGTAGTTGCCACTTTTTATAGACTAAAGCCGGCGAATGCCGGCTTTTGCATTATTTGGTCGAGTTAAGCTTATTTCAGGATTTTGGAGAAGACTTTGTTAGCGTTTCAATATATTGACGATGATACCAGTTTAGCGGCGCTAGTCGCGCAATACCGTGAAGCCAAATTACTGGTGATAGACACTGAATTTGTCAGAACTCGTACTTATTACGCTCGCCTAGGGCTTATTCAAGCTTATGACGGTAAAACCCTCGCCCTGATTGATCCACTCGCAGTGAGTAATCTCGACCTATTTTGGGCTTTATTGACCGATAACAATATCATTAAGCTACTCCACTCATGCAGCGAAGATCTCGAAGTTTTTGCCAAGAATGGAGCTTGTCAGCCCAATAAACTGTTTGATAGCCAAATTGCTGCAGGCCTTTGTGGCATGGGCTATGGGCTAGGCTATGCAAAGTTAGTTGAGCAAACACTGGATATCACGCTTGATAAGGGCGAGTCTCGCACCGATTGGCTAAAGCGACCATTGAGCGAAGCACAGCTAAATTATGCCGCAAACGATGTTTACTACCTCTACGAGCTATACCCACAACTGGTTGAGAAACTAGAATCGCAGGGCAGGTTAAGTTGGGTCTATGAAGATGGTGAGCGTATGACCCAAGGTCGTCTTGATGCCCCGGATCCTGAAGTTGCTTACCTTAAAGTAAAAAATGCATTCCAACTGTTGCCGCGACAGTTAGCAGTGTTAAAAGCGTTAGCTAAATGGCGCCTTAAACGTGCACTGATTAAAGACTTAGCGCTTGGATTTGTCGTCAAAGACCACGCCTTGATTGCACTGGCTAAAAAGATGCCTAAAAACAGTAATGATCTGTATAAACTAACAGAGCTTACCGAGCAAGAGAAGCGGATTCATGGTAAAGAACTGGTTAAAATTATTGCCAATGTTAGTTTTGAAGAACTACCAAAACCTTTGGATGTACTTGCGTTAAAAACAGGCTATAAAGCAGCTTTCAAAAGCATCAAACAGTGTATTGCAGAGCAAGCAGAAACGCAGAACGTACCGATTGAACTGCTTGGTTCAAAGAAGTTGATCCATGAATATCTACAATGGGTATGGGACGGTAAAACCGCAGAGGTACCTTTAATACTCAGTGGTTGGCGTAAAGGTATTGTCAGTGATGCGCTTAATGACCTTAAGCTTTAACGGCTAGAAATTGTTAGTCGTCATTTAAATTAGAAACACCCGCGAAATGCGGGTGTTTTTGACTTAAGTAGTGACTTAAACAGTAAATTAAATTTAGCTCTGCTCAGGCAAAGTTACATTAAGCTCAAGTACTGATAGGTTGTCGTCATTCTGATCAAGTTGCACGGATACTTGGTCTGCGCCCACTTTTACATATTTACGAATCACCTCAATGATCTCCTGCTTCATTTGCGGAAAATAATCGGGGGCGTCTCTCTCGCCACGTTGATGAGCGACAATGATCTGCAAACGTTCTTTGGCTGTTGCCGCAGTACTCGGTTTCTTCTTCGTTTTAAAATAATCAAGTAATGACATAATTAGCTACCAAAAATTCGTTTTAAGAAACCTTTCTTCTCTTCCGTAAGGAACCGGAAAGGCAGTTCTGCACCCAGTAAGCGCTCAACAGCATCGCTATAAGCCATTCCCGCGTCGCTCTCATTATCAATAATAACAGGTACGCCAGAGTTTGATGCTTTAAGTACTGCTTGTGACTCAGGAATAACGCCCAATAGCGGTATTGCTAGGATCTCTTCTACATCTTCTACGCTAAGCATTTCACCGGTTGTTACGCGGGCTGGTGAGTAACGGGTAAGAAGAAGAAACTCTTTAACTGGCTCAAGCCCTTCTTCAGCACGCTTAGATTTGCTTTGTAGCATACCTAAAATACGGTCTGAATCTCGGACAGAACTCACCTCAGGGTTGGTTGTCACAATGGCAATATCGGCAAAGTAGAGTGCCATCATAGCGCCCGTTTCTATACCAGCAGGCGAATCACAAATAATGTACTCGAAATCCTTTGCCAAGTTATCGAGGACTGTTCCAACCCCTTCTTTGGTTAAGGCATCTTTATCGCGAGTTTGGGAGGCTGGTAATACAAATAACTTAGGGCATCGTTTGTCTTTAATCAGTGCTTGGTTTAGATTTGCTTCACCATTAATGACATTAACAAAATCATAAACGACACGTCGCTCACAACCCATGATTAAATCGAGATTACGTAGGCCAATATCAAAATCAATCACTACGGTTTTATGGCCTTTTAATGCTAGGCCAGTTGCAATAGCTGCACTTGAGGTTGTTTTCCCCACACCGCCTTTTCCAGACGTGACAACAATAATTTGCGCCATTTATTATTCCTTTTTATTTGCGCTCTTACAGAGGCAATGATTCAACCGTAAGCGAGTCGCCTTCTAGGCGAATACAACCACTCTGTGCGGCTTCGTTTTGCTGAAGATGTTCAGTTAACCAGTATTGACCAGCAATCGATACCAGTTCTGCTTCAATTTTTTGTGCCACTATCACGGCATTCTTGTCACCGGCTGCGCCAGCCATAGCTTTGCCGCGCAATGCACCATAGACGTGGATACTGCCATCGGCGATAACTTCGGCGCCATTGCCAACTGCGCCTATGACGATAAGATCGCCGTTTTTCGCATAAATTTGCTGACCAGAACGGACGTTCTGTTTGACAATTTTAGTGGTCTTTGGCATTTGAGGTTGGCTAGTCGCCGCTTTTCCCGATTTAACAATGGCTAAACCAATTGATTTGGCCATATCATTAATAACAGGTAATGCGTTGGTGATACCGACAATAATAAGTTGGCGACTGGTTAAAATCTCTTTTAAACCTAAAAGGTCGAAGTCACTGGTTTTAATCGCACTTAAATTAACCACTAAAGGCGCACCAAGAAAAAACTGAGGTGCAATCGCAAGTTTACTGTCTAATTCCGTTGCTATAACTGCCATATCCTGGCTATTAATATGCAGAACAGAAAGAGTAAAAGAGGAGCCTTTTAATTCGAGGCTGGGTGTTTGCATTCCTGTATGACTCTCTAGAAAAATTCAGCGCAACGCTGATATCCATTAAATTACCGCCAAACCCAGCATTTTCGGGCAGAACGGGTATATTCCTAACAGTCCATGTTATAGTGTGACGCATAAGCTGGCAAGTTGAATAGTCTGGAAATTGAGTCGTATATGATCTGTGCTGTGTATAAAAGTTTAAGAAAAGCGGATAGCTACCTTTTTGTGGAAAAACGTAATGAATTTGAACGAGTTCCTGAAGCATTGATGGCAATGTTTGGCGAGCCGCAATTGGTGATGATGCTGCCAATTGATAAGCGTGATCACCTCGGTTTTGCTGATATTAAAAAAGTAAAAACTGAGCTGAATGATAAAGGATTTTATTTACAGTTACCGCCACCTGTGGTTAATTTGTTAGAACAACATAAGAAAGACATTGGTTTTAACCCCGAATAACAGCATTTATTTTTTGGGGTAAGGGAATATTTATGCTACTGAGTAAGCAAGCTTTGACATTAACCTGTGGGTTAGTGCTCTCTTTTAACGCGATAGCAAGTGATACAACGAGTGCAAACAAAGGGAGTTTTAGCGAGTATGTCGCCGAGCTGAAACTTGAAGCTGCAACGCAAGGCGTGACAGAGCAGACCATCAATGATGTTTTTCCCAAAATAAAAATGTTCAAAAAGGCGGTTGCTTCAGACAAGGCACAGCCTGAAACGAAATTGACTCTTGAAACATACCTACCAAGGGTCGTGCCTGACTGGAAAGTTGAAAAAGCGCGTAACTTATTCAAAACTCATCAAGTCGAACTTGAGAGGATCGGTAAGTTATACGGGGTGCAGCCGCGTTTTATTGTTGCTTTATGGGGCGTAGAGTCAAACTTTGGCAAGCTTACTGGTAGTTATCCAGTGTTATCAGTCACGGCTTCATTAGCTTATGAAGGACGTCGTGAAGCCTTCTTTAAAAAAGAGTTTTTCGCAGCGTTGAAAATAGCTGAAGAGCAGCAATTTACCTTTGAGCAGATGAAAGGTTCATGGGCTGGGGCCATGGGGCAAACTCAGTTTATGCCAACCTCATTTCTAGCTTATGCTCAGGACGGCGATGGCGATGGTAAAAAAGACATTTGGAATAACAGCAGCGATGCGTTTGCGTCTGCGGCTTACTACCTACAGCAAGCGGGCTGGAAAGAGTCTGAAACTTGGGGCAGGCAGGTAAAGACGCCTACGGACTTCGACGCGAAACTCGCCGATTTAGACGTTAAAAAGACCTTTTCACAATGGCAAGCATTGGGGGTTAGACGCTTTAATGGCAACGATCTTCCAAATCGAGATGACATGATGATCTCTATGGTGATGCCTGATGGTGAAACTGGTCGTAAGTATTTAGTTTATGATAATTATCGTGGGCTTCTACGTTGGAATAAATCGAATTATTTCGCCATTTCAGTTGCTTATCTATCTGAACGTATCAAGTATCCACCCATTAGCTAATACCAATAAGTAAGTAACGAAAAATAGCGGCTAATGAGCCGCTATTTTACTATTTGGCCATAATTTTATGTTCAGCCATATTCATTTTTCAAGCCTGCAATAACTGCGTTCACAAAGGTGCAACGACAGTGGTGGCTGGTGTACAATAGTGCTTCTTTTGAATTGAACCGAGTTGTAAGTTTTAGCATGGCATTTTGGAATGAAAAAACATTAGCAGAGATGGACACTTCTGAGTGGGAGTCCTTGTGTGATGGATGTGGTAAGTGTTGCCTCAACAAGTTGATTGACGATGAAACTGAACAGCTTTACTACACCAACGCAGCCTGTTTGTTATTAGATGCTAAGCAGGGTCATTGCAAGAGTTATGAGCAGCGCTTTAGTTTTGTGCCTACCTGCACTAAGGTGACCATGGAGAACTTAGCAATGCTAACTTGGTTACCGGATAGCTGCTCATACAAAAGGTTAAATGAAGGTCGGGGTCTACCTAGTTGGCACCCTCTTAAAACAGGCTCTAAAGAAGCGATGATTGAGGCTGGGATGTCAGTGGCAGGTAAAGTGACTTGCGAAACCAAGATCCGTGATATTGAAGATCACATCGTTATTTGGCCAATGAAAGATGTTGATTAACCTCCCGTCACAGCGCCTTTAATAAAAATGCCGACAAGGTAACTTGTCGGCATTTTTTGTTTTTCTTCAGTAGCTATAAAGGTCTACCTAGGGGACTAAGCTCTTACTTTTGTCATATCAACATAAAGTTTAAGTGTTTGCCCTGGTTGAATATATTTACTCTTTTCAAGTTTGTTCCAACGCACAAGATCACTGACCTTAACATTGAATTTACTGGCTATTCTGGCGAGAGAATCACCGCTACGTACCTTATAGTTAACGGTACGCATCACTTCCTTTAATCCTTGGTTGCTAGCGGTACTGTTACCAGTCCAAATCACTAGGTTTTGCCCGATCTGCAACGGATCTTTAGGTGCCATACTATTCCAGCTTGCAAGCTGAGCCGTTTTGACTTTGTGCTGCTTCGCTATTTTCCAAAACGAGTCACCAGACTTGACCGTGTAGTTCAGCTTTTGCTGACCGCGAGTCTTATTCTGCTTACGGTTTTTGCGTTGGTCAGCTGAAAGTAAGTATTCATCTAAATTCTTCGCTGCAACGGGAATAAGTAGGAATTTACCAGCAACAATGGTATTGCCATTAATATCATTGACTGACTTTAACGCAGATACGGTTGTACGGTAACGTTTAGCGATAAGACCTAAGCTGTCGCCAGACTTAATTTTATAGCGTTCCCAGTTAAGTCTTTCATTGGTTTTAGTGTCGTTCAGCGCTATTTTAAACGCCGAGGCTTTCTCAACCGGTAACACTAAGTTGTGAGGCCCATCAGGTGCTGTCGCCCAGCGGTTAAAACCTGGGTTTAACTTATGTAATTCTGATGTGGTCATACCGGCAATGTCAGCCGCTAAAGCAAGATCAATTTGACTGCCAATCTCTACGACTTCAATCTGTGGCTCGTTGCTGATAGGTGTTAGCGTAATACCGTATTTATCGGCATTTTTGATCACATCAGCAAGCGCTAAAAGCTGTGGTACATAGCGCTCAGTTTCACGCGGTAGGTTCAAGTGCCAAAAGTCAGTGGGGATCCCTTTACGCTTGTTTCGCTTAGCGGCATTAATGACACGCCCTTCACCGGTATTATAGGCTGCAATCGCATATAACCAGTTATCGCCGGTTTTGTCGTATAAATACTCAAGCATATCAAGTGCAGCAACGGTTGCAGCTGGTACATCTCGGCGGCCGTCATACCACCAGTTCATCTGCAGGCCAAAGTGACGTGCCATTGGTGAGGTAAATTGCCATAAACCTGATGCAGCGCCGTGTGAATAGGCAAATGGGTCAAATGCGCTTTCTACAATCGGTAATAATGCCAGCTCTATTGGCAAGTTACGTTGCTCTATCTCTTCAACGATTAAGAACATGAAAGGCGTAGCCCGCTCTGAAACACGTATTAGGTGCTGCGGGTGCTTGATATACCAGTCGCGGTACTGTCTAACCAATTTTTCATCTGGAATATCCATCTTAAGTTCTAGACGAATGCGCTCCCAAATATCAGTTACCTCAACAACTTCGGCGACATCTGGCTTTACAGGTTCTTTGGTGACTTTTTCTGCGACGACAGGTGTAACAGTAGGTCCTTCTGCAGTCGTTTGGTTGCTTAAGTGTTGGCAACCTGTCAGCAGGGCAATCCCCCCTGCGACAAATAAAATGGGTACGCGCATCTAAAATGTGTGTCCTTTATTTAGGCCCAAAAAAACCAGACTATATCTGGCTTAGCGGCACTGGATTAGCGAGACATTGTAGAGTATTTTTTAAAAGTTGTCTTTCCATTGACGCAGAAGTGCAAAGCAATTCACGTCACTTTTTATAGGTTGTTGGAATTGCTCAACTAAAGATTGCTGAATTTCTGTGCTATAACTACGTAAAAAAGGGTTTATCGCTTTTTCTTGGGCTATTGACGATGGCAAAGTCGGTATATTACTCGCTCTTAGGTGTTCGGCATGGCGAGTGTACTGTTGAAGTTGAACGTTGCTAGGATCGACACTATTGGCAAAGCGAAGGTTTGCTAAAGTGTATTCATGGGTACAGTAGACTTTTTTATCGTCTCCAATCTGGGCCAGCCGTGTTAACGATGTCAGCATTTGCTGTGGTGTTCCTTCAAACAAACGGCCACAGCCCGCGCTGAAAAGCGTATCGCCGCAAAAAAGCGCATCTTCTATAACATAGGCTATATGACCTAATGTGTGCCCAGGTACTTCAATCACTTCTGCTTTAAGGTCAATACCTTGTAGTGTTAAGCTTGTACAATCTTGTAGCGGGTTGCTAACCCCTTCAATATTTTCCGCTGCAGGTCCATAAACAGGGATATTGCTGCCATAATAGCTTAGAAGCTTGGTAATACCGCCTGTGTGGTCATGGTGGTGATGAGTGATGAGCACTCCAAGAAGCGGGATCTGTTTATCGCTCAAGAACTTAATCACCACATCGGCATCACCAGGGTCGACAACATAAGCACCATTAATATTTGGAGCTTGAATAGCCCATATATAGTTATCATCAAAGGCAGGTAATGGTGTGACAGTTAACATAATCAGTCCTAATAATTTGAGCGCTAAAACAAGTTTACTTAGAATAGCTATTGTTTGTACATGGCTTTCGTTATTAAAGTAGAACATCAGCAACTTAGGAGATAGCATTGACTCATTCAGGTGTTCCGCTAAAACCCTATCATTGGTCAGAGTTACCAAATGGTCAGGTGATCCGTGAAAGCGTTGAAGAAGCAATGTTTTCGTGGTGGCCGAGAGTATTCGGTTATTACATGTTAAGCCTTGGACCATTGAGTGCAAAGATTGATAAAACAGGCGTTGGAGTCAGTTGCCAATACTCTTTGTTCGATGAACCGGAAGCCGACATACTGGCAGATTACACTCAATTGCCGATCCAAAATGCCAGTGTCGATGCCGTGGTAATGAATTTTTTACTGGAGTTTGAAACCGATCCCTATCGTTTGCTACGGGAAGTCGATCGGGTGTTGATCTCTGGTGGTCACCTTATTATTGCTGGCTTTAACCCGTTAAGCCCGATGTTTGTTGGCAAAATGCTGCCTAAATACCAGCAAGAGATCCCTTGGAATGGTCGCTTCTTTATGCCGTCGAGAGTTAAAGATTGGTTAGGGCTTTTAGGGTATCAAGTGGTAGCCGACGAGCGTTTGTTACACCATCATCTGCTAAAAGAGCTTAAAACTGACAGTATCTGGTCACACGCGTTGAAGTCGTGGCTACCAAGTAGTGGCAGTGTTTATGTGTTAGTGGCAAGAAAGCTTGAAACACCGCTAACCCCAGTTAGAGCTAAGCGCAAAGTTAAACAGCCAAACTGGTCAACGGCGCCAACAGCAGGGCGTACAGGCCATACTTCTCAGTCTTCAAAATAATGGATTTACACAATTAATGCGTATTACCTTAAAACAACTCGCCATTTTTGAAGCCGTTGCCCGTAGCGGCCAAGTGGCAAAAGCTGCTGAAATGGTTAATCTGTCATCTCCTGCAGCCTCTATGGCGCTCTCTGAGCTTGAGAAGCAACTTGATGCGCGCTTATTCGAACGTATAGGTAATCGACTTAGATTGAACTCCCAAGGCAGTATGTTGTTGCCACTTGCGACAGATGCATTGCAAAAAATTGATCAAATAGAACATGCTTTTTCGCCGGCAGGCAGTGAGCTTGGCGGGGATCTAAATGTGAGTGCCAGCTCCACCATAGGTAACTATTTATTGGCGAAAAGCGCAGTGGCATTTTGTCAGCAGCATACCAATACCCAAGTTAATGTTGATATTGATAACAGCCAAGCGGTCATTAATGCTGTGCTCGAATTTCGAAGTGAAGTGGGTTTTATTGAAGGGCAATGCCTCGATAGCCGCATTGCTGTAGAAGCGTGGCATAAAGACTGCTTACTCATTTTCTGTCATCCAGCACATCCGCTTGCAGGGAAAACGGTAATGCCCAGTCAACTAGCAGGTCAACCTTGGGTGATGAGAGAAGAGGGCTCTGGCACCCGAGATTACTTTGTAAATGCTGCAAACATGCTTGATATGCAGCCGCAAGAAAAGTTTCGATTCTCGACTCCTGACGCGATTAAACAAGCGGTTAAACAAGGAGCCGGATTAGGTGTGCTGTCGGAATTAACTCTGGAAAAAGAGATCTGTCGTAAAGAACTGGCTGTCATCAATGTCGAGGGCTTATTGCTTGAACGAAAATTTTACCGAATACACCATAAGAGCCGAAATTTTACCGCTATCGGTGCGGCGTTCATCGATTTTTGCCAAGATTTTTTAAACACCGATAGCTAGAGTTGTCTAAAAAGATTAACTCTGCTGCGCGAGATAGCCGCTGTCTTCCTGAGTTGGCTTTTTCTCAGCGGCTTGGCGCGCCAAGTCATCACAACGCTCGTTCTCAACATGGCCTGCATGGCCTTTAACCCAGCGCCAATCAATTTGGTGCCGCTGCGAAACAGCATCAAGACGCTGCCATAAATCGACATTTTTTACCGCTTGCTTGGTGGAAGTAACCCAGCCGTTGCGTTTCCAGCCATGGATCCATTGAGTGATCCCTTGGCGCATATATTGGCTATCGCTGGTTAATATCACTTGGCAGGGGACTTTTAGCGTCTCTAATGCCACAATGGGAGCGAGCATCTCCATGCGGTTATTAGTGGTCAATGCAAAACCATCGGCCAGTTCGTGAGTATGTTTTTTATACTTCATTACAATGCCGTAGCCCCCAGGCCCGGGGTTTCCTAAGCAAGAACCGTCGGTAAAGATAGAGATCTGTTTCAGTCCAGTCATCAAGTTGGTACCATAGCGAAAGTGCTGGGCGAGTATACCCAAAAATTTAACTGAGAAATGCATTAATTCACATGAACATTATTTCAAGCGCTAAACGCCAAATTATTCTCGATACCGAAACCACAGGTATGAACCAATCTAGTGGTCCTATTTATCTTGGTCATAGAATCATTGAGATTGGTTGTGTTGAAGTGGTTAACCGCAAGCTAACCGGACGTCATTACCACGAATACATCAATCCGCTGCAGCCGATTGATGAAGAAGCGATAGAAGTTCATGGGATCACCAATGAATTTGTCGCAGACAAGCCTAAGTTTCATCAAATAGCGCAGAGCTTTATTGAGTTTATCGACGGCGCAGAAATCGTGGCACATAACGCAAACTTCGACGTTAGCTTTATGGATCATGAGTTTTCGATGTTACAGCCTATAGGGCCGAAGACTGCTGAAATTTGTCAAATACTCGATTCTCTGGCCATCGCCAAGCACCTTCATCCTGGACAGAAAAATAACCTAGATGCCTTGTGTAAGCGTTACGGTATTGATAACTCTCGCCGCGATCTTCACGGCGCATTACTTGATGCCGAGATCTTAGCTGACGTTTACCTCATCATGACGGGTGGGCAAACTAAGTTTAATCTATCAAGTGAAAAAGCGGGTCAAGAGGGCGGTGGTATAAATCGACTCCCTAAAGATCGAGCAAAACTTAAAGTGATCAGCGCATCGGCCGATGAACTAACTAGACATGAAGAGCGACTCGACTTGGTCGCTAAATCTGGGCAGTGTATCTGGCGAGGATAGATTTTTATCTATGATTAAACGCGTAACAACATATGTGGCGGCGATACTTATTGGGCTTTTGCTAAGCCGTATCGCCATTGCTGACGTCATTCTTTCATCTCAAGCTTCTGAATTAAAAAACCGTTTTAGAATTGACCATATGGTCGATAGTGTCACCTTGCTTATTCAACGGGAATACGGCAGTGCACCAGTGATTGTGGTGCAGCCAGATGGCAGTAAATGGTACGCCAGTCGTCACCCAGAATCTGTAAAGTGGATGGATGGATTGACCGGGGATATGATCACCATTGAAAACCCGATGCCAGGTCCTTGGCAGCTTATTGGGAGAGTGGTAGAAGGGTCGGTTATCGATAAAGTCTCCAAACTTGCAATCGACGTTGATCCTATCCCACAACCTCTTTACCAAGGTGAACGTCTAAAGCTAACAACACGTTTGATTGGGGATGATGAGCAAGTTCGCTTACCAGGCTTAGATTACCTGATGAGTTGGACGGCGAAATTTATCAGCGACAACAATCCAGGTGATGAAAACTTTGCCGCTGGCAGTTTTATTGTAGGTAACTATCGCGACAATGGTGAAAAGCTTGATGAAACTCCTGATGACGGGATCTTTACCAGTAAAATAAACCTAACCCAAGCTTGGGGCGGTTATACTTTACAAGTCGATGCGAAGAACGCCGTGCTTGAGCGCCAATATTCTGAAGCATTTACCTTGTCAACACGACCTATTAATGTAGAGATTGTCGCGCCAGAAAGCGCTGAAGCGGGTCGGTGGGATCTGCACCTCACCGTAGATGCCAATGAGTTGTTGTTATCGCAAACGCACATAGAAGCTGAAATAGTCGGTCCTGCTGGAATGCGGTTATTAGAAACAATTTCAGATATTACTGAAGCTGATAGTCGGTTTCACTTAAAACCTGTTAATGACTTTGGTAGTTATCGAATCAAGTTAACAGCAGTGAGCACCACTAAAGCTGGGCGCGAGATCTACTTGACCTTGCCAGAGCTATTTTTTAATTTTGTGAAACCGCCAGAGCCGCCGCCTTCAAAAGAGGAACTTGCGGCAAAGGCTGAATTACTCGCTAAGCAGGCAGAAGACTCAGCAAAACAAGATGCAATATTTTGGTTGATTACTATCAATACGGGTTTACTTATTTTGGGCATTTTGATTTTACTGTTTGTCCGTAAACGGAGTAATTTGAAAAAAGCATTAGCTGCAACCCAAGCAAGAATAGATAAAGAGTCCCGTCAACAGAAGATGACTATGGAGCTTGATGAGATTGATCTGATGATGCCGGAAGATTTTGATGAACCTAAAACTGGAAATTAAACAAAAATCACGAATGCTGTACGTTAAATATCAAAATTGAGTGTTTTTTAGCTGGTTAGTAATGTTTGCTGCAAAAACTTATTGACGGAGTTTAACAGTCTACGTATTATTCATCGCACTTGATGTGGAGCGGTAGTTCAGTTGGTTAGAATACCGGCCTGTCACGCCGGGGGTCGCGAGTTCGAGTCTCGTCCGTTCCGCCAATCAAGTGCTAAAATTTAAGCTATTTGTTAGTGACATAACGAATAGAATAAGAACTAAGATAATTGGTTTTTATTAGAGTTTTGGAGCGGTAGTTCAGTTGGTTAGAATACCGGCCTGTCACGCCGGGGGTCGCGAGTTCGAGTCTCGTCCGTTCCGCCAATAAAGACGAAAGCCTCTGCAGAAATGCAGAGGCTTTTTTCGTTGCTGAACTTTTGTTGCAAGTAAGAGTGTAATCTTGTGACTTACACTCTTTATTGGCTGATTTGAGTTTGTTTAAGCACTGCGTCTCAAAGCTAAAATTGAATCTATTATTGGCGATAAGTGAAGCTCTTTATCTGTGATGAATTCACTGAAAAAATCTTTAAATACAATACCGCCTGCCATGTGTGGATGGCCGCCACCAAAACCAAAGTTTTTAATGTTTAGTTGTTCTCTCACTACCTTAGCAACATCAACATATTGGCATTCTGAGCGCAGTGAGAGCTGAATACCACGTTGACTGGACTGTGCGACGACCACAACATCTAATTCATTAACCGTCAGTAAGAAGTCACCTAAAATACCTAGCATGTTTTTTGGGCAATCAATCGACACCGTTGCAAGCCCCACACCGTCAGTTTGTTTTACTGACTGGCAAACGTGCTCAAATAAGTTGAGCTCCGAATAAGTGATTTCATTGCGACAGATTTTATTCACTAATGCCAAATCTGCCTGTTGATTGAACATTACAAAGGCTTTTAGATCAGCAGAACAAACGCCACGGGTCATATGTGCGGTGTCAATCTTAAGACCGACTAATAATGCAGTAGCAACGTCTTTAGACATGTTAATGTTGAAAGCTTGGTAATACTCAAACAATATCGTTGCCGTAGCCCCATAGTCTTCTCTTACATCACTAAACCATAAATTATTTGGTGGGGTAACCACATGGTGGTCAATCACTGCTATCTCTTCACCCGTCATATCGGTGACATTGCGCTCGCCAATACAACCATCGATGGTAATGATTTTATCCATGGTGGTTAGCTGAGCTTTGCTGCAATGGCTCACTGGTATGTTTAGCCACTTAATCATGTTAGATAATGATATACGGTCAATTTCGCCGTTATAAACAATAATTGCATCAATCCCCAGCTCTTTGAGTAGTACTGACATGGCATAGGCAGAAGCAATGGCATCGTGATCTGGGTAATCATGAGCTTGAATAACAACACGCTGTAAAGAAGATAACCGTTGTACAAAATTAATTAATGCCGATGTTTTAATCATATATTTTACTTTATTATTAATAAGTGTTCGGAGTAACTTTATAGCCTCAACAACATAACACTACAGCCTTCTTTTAGTCTGAAATACATTGGTAAGGGTCAATTAAGAGGTGTTATCACTTCGAGTAAATATACTCCGCAAACCTCATCCTTGATTCTTACTGTGCTTTGACAGTCACAATTCCGTTTATTTACCGACAATAGCCTATTTTTTTTGAGTTTGCCATTGCTTTGGTTATTTGTTGAGGCTTTGATTTACCTGCAAATAATGTTGATTGTGTTTCGTGAAAGGGACCTAGTCGTTAGTCATCATTGGCTGTGAAATAATGCTCCATCAGTAATAAATTAGTAGTACGCCCGTTTGCTCAGTGCTCTATCATTCTCGACACTGTCTAATATATTGATCTCAGATCATTAATTACTCCTTTGAAGCTTGGTAAATCCCCCGTTAATAGTAAAGTTGCTCCGTTATAAACCTTTAACCTTGAACTTCATTTTAAGCTTTATAACACTCTAACCTGATCCTATTGCAGTAAAAATTGCAGTAAAAAGTTAAGCCTAATCCAGTCTAGGGTGACTTTAAAAGAGACATAATTAGACTGTGTTGTTCCCACTTCTGACCCGCTTTAAATAAGTCAACTCGTTAACTTGATGGGTTCGGTCCTTCAAACAGCATTAATTTGTTTGCTCATTAGTCTCTATTATGCCCGCCGTAGCCAGTGATGAGTCACTGAGTTCGACCAAAAATGTAAACAAACTCTTTAAACCTAAAACTCTAGGCAACAATAATTATGCATATTATTGAAAATTTATTTGCTATATCACCTTATATTGCGCTGTTTATTACGCTCGCATTGGGTTATGCCGTTGGCAAAATCACTATTGGCCGTTTTGTCCTTGGTGGTGTCGCGGGAACCTTATTGATGGGGGTCTTAATTGGTCAATTTGGTGTGCAGATTGACCCAGGTGTAAAAACCATCTTCTTCGCATTGTTTATCTACGCAGTAGGTTATCAAGGCGGGCCACAATTCTTTAGTGCGCTCAACTTTAAGACGATCAACATTCTGCTATCGGCAGTGGTGATGACCGTTACTGGTTTAGTCTGTGTACTCGCCGCAGCTAAGTTCTTTGATCTTGATAGTGGCACTGCAGCAGGCCTTGCCGCTGGTGGATTAACCCAGTCAGCCATTATAGGTACAGCAGGTGATGCTATTGCCAAATTAGGCGGTGTCACTGAAGAAGCTAAAAGCTTAATGCAAACCAACGTTGCTGTCGGTTACGCAGTGACTTATATCTTCGGCTCACTTGGCCCAATCTTAATGGTGTCGTGGTTAATCCCTTCAGTCATGAAGTGGGATATTCGTGAAGAAGCCTTGAAATTAGCTGATAAATTATCAACGGGTAAACCTGAGCTAGCACCCGGTGAATTCAACGCTATCACCGATTTAGTCTCTAGAGCCTATGAACTCGATAGCCAGAGTCAATTGATTGGTAAAAATATTCAAGAAGTTAATCGGGATTTGTTAGATGTTGCTATTGAAATGGTGACTCGTGATGGTCAAACCATTGAAACTAACAAATCTGTAGCGCTTCAAGTTGGTGACGTAATTGTACTGACTGGTCGTAGACAAACGATTGCGAGTAATGCTGCAGCTGAAGGTCATGAAGTGACCTTGCCTGCACAAACATCACTGATTGAAGAGAATCGTCAGCTAGTCGCTAAAAACGCCAAATTTATCGGTAAAACCTTAGCGCAGATAAAAGCTGAAACCAATAGGGATGCACGTCGTGGCGTTTATATCACTGACGTGATCCGCGGCGGAAATTCACAACTTATCACCCCTGATCTAGTGGTTCATAAAGATGACATTATCCAATTAACGGGTTCTGCCATTGATATTAACCGTGTTGAAAAAAACATCGGTAAACGCTTGAGTTCTGCTTTTGCAACTGACTATGTGTTCTTCGGTATCGGTATGGTGGCAGGCTTATTAATTGGCTTGATTCACTTCGAAATTGCTGGGATCCCGGTAACGATAGGTTCTGGTGCTGGTTGTTTAATTTCTGGCCTATTTATGGGCTGGTTACGAAGTCGTAAACCGAATATCGCAACCTTGCCGCTAGGTGCAACAAACTTTATTCGCGACTTTGGTTTAGCAGTATTTGTCGGCATTGTTGGCCTACAAGCAGGTCCACAAGCAATTGATACCGTTAAAGAGCATGGTTTAACTTTGTTGTTCTTAGGTATGGCTGTGACCATCATTCCACAGATTGTTTCGTTCATTTTCAATTATTACGTGCTTAACATTCGAAACCCAATTGAAGCGCTAGGTTGTATAAGTGGTGGCCGTAGTGCTAACCCCGCCTTTGCAGCGTTACTTGAAAAAGCAGGTAATGCCACTCCAGTGTTCTCATTCACTGTGACTTACGCCATTGCCAATGTGTTGCTAACCCTTTGGGGACCAATCATTGTCGGCATTATCTCCGCTAGCTAGTTAACCTCAGACGGCCGGTGTTAGTGATAACCACCTAGCATCGGACGTTACCCAAATTTGTTCAATTTACAAAATTTAAGCCAATAAAGGTGCATATTATGACTACTCAACATACGCCAGCTATTGCTGCAATAGATTTCACAAAATTCGCAGACTTAAGCCCATTCGAACTTAAAGACAAACTGATTGATGTCGCTAAATCTGTGCCAGACCGCGCTCTACTTGATGCAGGTCGTGGTAACCCTAACTTCTTAGCGACACTGCCTCGTAAAGCATTTGTTGGTTTAGGTGAGTTCGCGATTGAAGAATCTGAGCGCACATACTCATATTTAAACGAAGGTTTTGGTGGTATTCCTGATGGTGTAGGGATTGTTGAACGCTTTGATACTTTTGCTAAAGCGAATAAAGCAAAAGAAGGCGTACAGTTTTTACAAAAAGCAGTGAGCTATGCAAAAGATCGTTTAGGTATTGAAAAGCAAGTATTCCTTAACGAATTTGTTAATGCATACCTAGCGTGTAACTACCCAGTGCCTCCGCGTATGCTGACAAATATCGAAAAAGTGGTTAAGCAGTACATTGGTGAAGAGATGTATGGCACTGTGCCAATGAATGAAGACTTTGATTTATTTGCTACTGAAGGTGGCACAGCGTCAATGACGTATACATTTGCAACTATGTTCCATAATGGTTTACTTAAAAAAGGCGATAAAATTGCCTTAACAACACCCATTTTTACGCCTTACTTAGAAATACCTGAGCTTGCTGAGTATGACTTGGAAGTTGTAGAAATTCGTTTAGATGAAGAAACGTGGCAGTTACCGCAGTCAGAAATTGAAAAATTAGCTGACAAAGACATTAAGCTGTTATGTGTCGTGAACCCGGCAAATCCGGCATCAGTGAAATTTTCTGATGACACCATGACAAGACTTGCTGACTTTGTGAATACTCAACGTAGTGACTTATTCATTATTACTGATGATGTGTATAGCACATTTGCTGATAACTTTGTGTCGTTGTTTGCGATACTGCCATACAACACTTTATGTGTGTATTCATTCTCTAAATACTTTGGCGCGACAGGCTGGCGTTTAGGCACCATTGGTATTCATCACAAAAACGTATTTGATGATGCTATGCGTGCATTACCAGAAGCCCACCAGCAGCAATTGGATAATCGTTATAAAACCATGACGCCAGAACCTCGTGATGTGAAGTTTATTGACCGTATCGTCGCTGATAGCCGTGCAGTCGCATTAAATCACACCGCAGGCTTATCATTACCACAGCAAGTACAAATGGCATTGTTCTCGTTAAGTTGTTTAATGGACATCGAAGGCAACTATAAAGCCGCTTGTAAGCGTATTATTCGTGAACGTTATATTACCTTGTATAAAAATATGGGCATTGAAGTTGAAGCGAATGAAGATCGTGTTGATTACTACACCTTGCTTGAGCTCGATACTCTCGGTGGCAAGTTATATGGCGCTGAATTTGTTGAGTGGTTTAAAGCGAATGGCAAGGGTAAAGACTTTCTGTTTGTCCTTGCTCATAAAACTGGCGTGATTTTGCTACCTGGTAAAGGTTTTGATGTGGTGCATTCATCTGTACGAGTATCACTCGCCAACCTCACACATCACGAATATGAGTTGATAGGAAAAGAAACTCGCATTGTACTTGATGACTACTTTACTGAATATACAGGCTCGCTAACAGCCTAAAAGGTTAAAACATTTTCAAGGTATTTAAAAGGATCCTGCTTGAGAAGGATCCTTTTTTATATACGGAAAACTAGCGCCTTAAGAGGGGTTAATCCTTCATATGCGATTAATCGTTTACCACCATGCCGTTTACACTATTGAACAATATACCGCGTTCTACAGTTCGCATTATTCATTTGGGCACAGGCGTTTTCAGCAGGGAGCAATTGTCGCCTATTAACAATTAATGTCACTACTGCAACAAGTGATCTTAGCGGAGGAATTATTCATGGTTCGTACTAAAGGTTCAATAATCATCGTGTTTTTAGCGATGTTTGTCACGGCATGCAGTTCAACACACACGTTAGATAATCGGGTGAGTAAAGAGAACTACCGAATGGCGACACTTGAGGCGGTGAATGATACTCATGATGGCGAACCATATAGAGTATGGGCCGATGACTCATCCGACTTTTTGTTCAACGAAATAGACGGTACCACTCCGCTGAGAGTCGATGGGGATAGGCTCAATATTCTGGTGCTATCTGGTGGAGGAGCTAATGGTGCATTCGGTGCTGGAGTAATTAATGGTCTCTATGATAACCATCAATTGCAAGAGTATAGCGTGATCACGGGGATCAGCGCGGGTTCGCTCATTGCGCCTTTTGTCTTTGTCGGCGGGCAAGAGATCTCACGCTTAAAGAGTGTCATGTTAAGCATCAATGACGAGATGATCCTAGGGGAGGAGAACTTTCTCAATACTATTTTTAGAGACGCATTTACAGATGGTCAGAAAATGTATGAGTTTATTGAGAACGTATATACACCAGAAATGATTGCGTTAATTGCAGAGCAGCATAAAGCGGGCAAGCGTCTATTTATCGGAACAACACACTTCGACTCCGAAGAGTTAGTTGTTTGGAACATCGGTCGTATTGCTGAAAGTGACCTACCTAATAAAATCGTTTTGATCCATCAAATTATTGCTGGAAGCGCTTCAATACCCGGGGTATTCCCACCACAGTTTATTGAGGTTAACCACAATGGACAAGCATTAGAAGAGCTGCACGTTGATGGTGGCTTGACTGTTCAAATGTTTTTTGAGGTGGTTAATATCGATTATAGCAAAGTGAACAAAGCCCTCGGACTTACGACGAAACCACAGGTGCACGTGATCCGTAATGGAATGCTCAAGGTACCTTATCAGGCAACGGAGGATAAAGGTGTTGAACTATTAAGTAGAAGTTTAACCAGTATGACGGTGCAGCAAGCGAAAGGGGATCTCTATAGAATGATTTACTTTAGTAAAATGAGCAACTTAAACCTCGCCTTTACATATATTGATGAACAATTTGATGTCGTCAAAGAAACAAAAGATATGTTTGATCTGCAGTACATGAAAGCTTTATATGATTATGGTTATCGCAAAGCTGAACACAATAAACTTTGGGACACTGAAGTTCCATAAATTTACCTAGGTTACCAACATGAACAAAACACTTATTAATATCTGCGTTCTTACTTTAGCCGGCTATGTCAGTGGCGTTTCCGCACAAGATCTTGACACAACACAGCTTGAGCAAAATATGGAACAGCTGATCACGGTCAAGCAAGAAGGTGAATTGTTTGTCACGATTGATGAGGAGGCAAGTTATGAGTCGATTGAATACAAGGGCTTTCTTCTAGAGAGGTTTAGCGAGATCTACGTAAGTCGTCAACAAGCTAAAGAGTTCAAGCTTGAACAAGCGAGTAAATTTTACATTTATGGTGAAAAAGATATTGATACTGTAAGCCGAAAGATTGAAAAGAGGATTAATCTAGATACGCCTAGATTTTTCTCTGTTGATTTATACCGAGATTATCACGGACAGTCTGGAGAATTTAACTTTGTCGCGAAAGTAATAGAGTATAAATAACTCTCAAAGCCCGCTCTTATGCGGGCTTTATTCTATGCACTTCTACATTACCATTCAGTGACTAAACCTGCAGTGCTTTATACCAATCCCATTCGGTCGCTTGATAATTTAGTAGAAATATAATCGCTTTAATCTACCGATTAACCAAGCGGGTTGTTGCTAATGATTACTCGCCGGGTAATCCCCCCGAAAAACCACGGTGTTCATAAGTAGAATTTTCTCGTAATCTGTAACTAGGAGATTCTCAATGAAAAAATCAAGATTTAGCGACAGCCAAATACTATCAATTCTTAAGCAAGCTGATGCAGGCTCACCTGTTCCAGAGCTTTGCCGTGAGCACGGTATGAGCAGCGCCTCTTTTTACAAATGGCGCTCCAAATATGGCGGTATGGACGCCTCGTTAATGGGACGACTTAAAGAGCTAGAAGATGAAAACCGTCGCCTTAAAAAGATGTATGCAGAAGAGCGACTCAAAGCCGAGCTGATCCAGGAAGCCATGGCAAAAAAGTGGTAAAGCCGTCTCTGCGGTGCGAGATGGCAAGGAACGCCGTAAGCTCTAGGGAAGTGAGTATCCGTTTGGCCTGTAGCACCTTCCACGTCAGCGAAAGTTGCTATCGCTACCAGCCTAAAAACTCAGACGAAAACGCTGTCATAGCTGACTGGCTAATTCGATTGACGAACAACCAACGTAACTGGGGTTTTGGCCTGTGCTTTCTTCATCTACGTAACGTCAAAGGCTTTGGTTGGAACCATAAACGTGTTTATCGAATTTATCGTGAGCTTGAGTTAAACCTTCGTATCAAACCTAAGAAGCGATTGGTTCGTGAAAAACCACAGCCACTAGCGGTACCTGAAAAAGCCAACGAATGTTGGTCAATGGACTTTATGCATGATCAACTTGCAGACGGCCGTTCAGTCAGATTATTTAATGTGATCGATGACTTTAATCGAGAAGGGTTAGCTATCGAAGTGGATTTTTCTTTGCCAGCAATCCGTGTGCAAAGAACACTTGAGCAGATCATTGAGTGGCGTGGAAAACCGAAGTCTATACGGTGTGATAATGGGCCTGAGTATATCAGCAGTTTACTTGTAGCTTGGGCTGAGAAGCATCAAATAGCGCTTTGCTATATCCAACCAGGCAACCCTCAGCAAAACGCCTATATCGAACGCTACAATAGAACTGTACGTTATGATTGGCTATCTCATTACCTGTTTGACTCTGTGACCGAGCTACAAAACTTTGCAACTGAATGGCTTTGGGTTTATAACAATGAACGACCAAACATGGCATTGGGAGGAATAACCCCCATGCAGCGTTTAGCCCAAATTAACAAGTCTACTTCTGAACTCCATTAAAAATGGGGGGATTACCGCTGCAACAGTGGGTGCACTGGGTGATATAGGGACATGGCGACATTAGTCTTTATCAAAATTATACCAATCAGTATAAAGATTTGATCGCTCAGCGAGAGTTTAGTGGCTTTGAGGTAAGGTCATTAAATGCTCCTCGGTAACTGCTCCTCGGTAACTGCTCCTGCGTTACTCTCGATAATTGCTCCTGCATTATTCTACCTTCGACCATCCTTGGTCTCGTACCTCCTATATCCATATAGTCGTGCATGAATGACATTCACCACATCTGACCTCCAGGGATGGAGGGAATGCCTTAAGCATGTCAGGAACATGCTAGGCCATGTGGTTTGCAGTGAATGAAAGAGCATAGTTAATCTAGGTTCAAGTTCATTAACGCAGCATCAGAGTCGCTAAAACTCGCCTGTAGGAGTGTTTTGGCTTGCTACTTCTGCGTAAATAAATTCATAAGGGAACAACCATTATGTCATTATTCACTTTGAATTAGCCTGCCTTGAGTTAGCGTGCCAAAAACGCTCTGAGTAGATCAACTTCTTATACTGATGGGTATTACACCTATCGTACTGCTGAAATTATTTTGATTTAAAAGTATAGAACAGCAACGGTTACAATGCTTTATACATAAACAGGAGATGGGGCGAAATGGAGGTCAGTTGAAGTAGGTTTTGGAGCGCCGTTTGTTATTTAAATCAACATCTTAATTAAATTCACTTCGTGATATTCGTTGGTTTATTGATAGCGACTGGCACAAACGCTAGCCGCTATTTTATGACGCGATATTTAACTATTAGTTGTCAAAGTAACCAAATATCAGCCCTTGATTATCAAGCCCAGTTAAACGTCCATCTCTTAATTTTGCGTCAATACCTGGTTGCATTGTTTTGTCCCATTGAGTGACTGCTCGAATATTAGACTCAGAGTCAATGACAAGAACGTTATCAGTGGCAGTATCATACTGATTATTGGAAAATAATTCATCGTTAAACCAAAGACGCGACATCTTATCCATTAACTCAGTATCTTCACTGCTTGGTTTTATCAGGCTACCGGCCATGTTGTACGGTTGATTAAACATAAAGGGTAACTCCGCTCCATCGCAGATTTTACCTATGCAGGCAATCGATTTCAGTAAGTCGTTAAGATAGATCTCTTCTCCTTCGTTATATACTGTCCAGCTATTAAAACTCGCTTTATAGCTGAACTGATATAGTGTGACAGGGGTAAGTCCTTTATCGCTACTTTGTTTGGCTTTAACATGAGCTGGACCACTATAGGTCATGTCATTAACCAATTGATTAAACTGCGTCATGTTAGTCGTTGCACCCGATAATTCACTTTCAGCATTGGGCGCGAAGTCAGTCAATGCTAAAAGGTTATTGATGAGCTCGCCATTACCTAAACCAAAGAAAAACTTGCTGATTGCTTGGTAAGCGGTGTCTGGAAGGATATCGCCTAATTCTAACTGCGCGGTGATCTCATCCGGTGTGAGTTGATCAAGTTGTTGTGCCAGCAAATCAAGGTTCTGCTGAGATGCTAACCAAGCTTGGATCTCAGTCGCTGATAGGCCAATATCGTTAGGCGTATCATTCATCTGTTGGATCGATTGAATGAGAGTTGGGACCAATGACGTTAGACTCGGTAAGAATGCCGTAGTGGCTGCATTATCACGATTAAAACCGATAACCGTTGGTACTGTAAAATCAGTTTTTGCTGGCTGCTCGATTAAATGGTAACCGCTGATTTCGGGCTTCAGAAAACCTTTTGCACGATACTCAATGTAAGGCGAAAATGGGGTTAAATGAGACAGCGGGGTACTTTTACTATCCAACTTAGCGGCAAGACACAAGCCACTACCTACCAAATCGTTGGTATCGATACAATCTAAACCAGACCATGCGCCGATTTTTTGTACGGGAGCCAGTGTTTTTGCTTGTAACTGCATGATCTGCTCAATGTCGAGATCATTGAGTGATAAAATCGGTGCACTTTCACCGAACAGGTCGACAGCATACTGCTGCAGTTTATCGTTAAAGGCTTGCGCCTGCTCGTAAGGTTTATAGTCAAAACCATAGGGGTTACTTTGCATTATTGCACGTTGAAAGTAATCTCCCGTAATACTCTCTTTACTCTGATTTTGTTGTAAAATACCAGCGGACATCGCACCAGCACCTTGCCCCATTACGGTAACGTTTTTAGGATCTCCGCCAAATAAGTCGATGTTTTTGTTAACCCACTCTAATGCACGCTTTTGATCGCCTAAGCCAAAATTACCACCTTCTGGTTGTTTACTGCCATCAACCCAATAACTGCCCAAAAGGCCAAGGCGATAGTTGAATGTCACCGCAATAAAAGGTTTGTCATCTAGTGCCCCTTGAGCTACTACATTATCAGCTTGGATAAGAGGTTCAGCACCAGAGCCTGTCTCAAAATCACCACCATGAATAAAGACATACACGGGTAACGAAGCTGTCGCATCGGTATGTTCTGGGCGCCAAATATTAAGGTTCAAGCAATCCTCAGCTTGTGTTTGAGTTGTTTTACGATTCTGCGGGCAAGAATTACCAAAGGTTGTTGCGTCATTGATGGATGCAATAGCGTTGACTTCACTGTGGGAAAAGCGATGCGCGGTAGCGTATGGGATCCCTTTAAAAGATTCGAGTTCGATTCGGGTTGCTTGACCGTCAAGATCATTGACTACGACTGATTCTTTTAACGCTTTTATATTACTGTCACCTATTTTTAGGTTAATTTGTTCCGTTGGTAAAGGCTCTACCGGCTCAGGGAGTTCAGGTAAAGGATCGGTGTTTTCAGGTTTGTCATCATCACTACAGGCAGCTAACGATAGTGAAATAAATGCAGCAAATGCTAGGCGTGAAAGCGTGGTCATTAAAGACTCCATGTAACAGTTCATTAAATTTTTGATCTTGTAGAAATGACACTCAACTCTCTGTATTAGAATTGAATCGTGTAAACGCCATTATCTGGTTCAATCTATGGGTGCATGATAGTGCTATTTTTAATCACAACGTAATCACCTATGAAGGATGAAACCCTCTTAAGTTGAGCCTAAGTTACTGTCAAATCGACGAGGGCTAGTTAAGAGTGAGTACTTTGTTGAAATTAGACTTTTTAGTCTGATTTTATGAATGAACCTTGGTATAAAGTGAGAAAGCCGAGCGACTCAAAATAACGAATATTGTGGGGGATTTCTTTACTGTAGACATAAAGCGACCCAGCGTTAGGCTGAGTCGCGAAGGAGTATTGAAACGATGGTATTATAGAGCTTGGTGCTAGAATCGATAACCAAGATTGAGGGTAAAGGAGTTTCTTGTTTCCCCTTTATTGTATAAACCGGTTAAGTTTAAATTGCGGCCTATTTGTTTGTTAAATCCAATGAGGTAGGCCCACTGATTGAGTTCCACGCCAACATCATAAGTAAAATCACGGCCTAATGCATCGATATAGCCAAGGTTACCGGTCATTGATGACTTTAGGCCTTGGTATTCCGCACCTATGAACACTTGTGCGCGAAAATCTAGAAATTGATAGCCCAGCATGGGTTGAACAGTAATAATGCTATCGCCCCAGTTTTCTTGGCCATCTAAACGCGTTTTAGAGTAAGTCGCCGTTACCGAAGCAAAAAACTCTTTATAACCAACAGACAGTGTCGTGCCGACTCCAGCTAAATCATATTCAAGGTGCAAGGGGACACTAAGCTCTCCCGGCGAACATACATCCACACCTTGGCTTGCTATCGCGCTACAGGCGAGTTTACCCCCGACAACGCCGAGCTTATCCTCAAAGACATCTTTCATTTTACCGGTATATTGAGCGTCAACAACCGCATCTACGTTCACATTGCCGACAAAGCCAAAGACATTCCAAAATGGTAAAATATTCATATCGGCTCTAAACGTATAGCTTTCGGCGTTAACCGTTCCTATTGAACTTGAAGGATCAAAAAAATCATCCAAATTAGCACCCATAATATTAAAAGAGTCAAAACCTACATCCATATTTTGGTTACGATATGCCACAGAGAAGCCAAATGGCAAAGGGACATCGATACCTTGCTGGCGTACTAAATCTCCCATGAGTGGAAATAGCCTATCAAGATCTACTTTCTCTTCACGAATACGAGGATCTGATACGGTAGAAAGTAAGCCTTCATCCATCACCATTACACCATGTACATCGTCGTAAAAAGCAACCGGTGTAATGGTGTTGCGATAACTAACCGCTTTTTTACCTTGTTTGCCGCTTGCCTCAATCACTTTGCTTTTCATTACGGTTTTTCCGCTAGCTAGCGTTGTAAATTCAAGGTTTTGTGAATAATGTTCAACTCGATATCCATCATAATCGTAGGGCTTAGTATTGGTAATAACCATTTTGGTTGCTTTACCATTCATGACTGTTAACTTGACGCGCATAAACCTGAAATAGGCAATATCTTGTGGTAGCCCGTATTTAGAATAGTTAAAGCTAATCTCTAACTCTTGCGGAGAAACGTTATTAATGATGACTGAGGATTTATCATAGCTGTCCAAATAATTTTTTAAGCGATACTCAATTTTTGTTAATTTCTCAATATTTCCGATAACATCTTCTTTAGTATCTAACTTATTTTTATCATATTTGATTCTAAGGTCGATATTACCCCGATTATCAATGCTTTGAACTAAGAATACAGCAGAGTCAGTCACTTCATCACCGACCTCTATCCGGCGCTGAACATGCTCGACCAGTTGATCGCCGTTAGAAAGAGAGCTTAAGCCGAGTTGTAAAATATCATCAGAAATACCGTATTGTTCGAAAATACTTTGTTGCTTGGTATTTACGGGGGTATTTATTTCATTTATGTCAGCTGCAGTGGCGTAGTGGCCAATAGTCAACGCGATGGTCAAAGGTATCGTTTTAAGCACTGTGCCGGCTATAGATACATTGTTAACGAGTCGAGCGTGAATATTCTGCATTGCTTTACCTTTAATATTGCCGGTTATGGCGGGTTAAATATTGAAATCTGGTATTAGAAACTGAATCCGTTATAAGATTTTTAAACAAGTTCAGTTCGTTAAAGTATTTGTGTGAAGCTTTTGCTCGCCTCTTGTGATGGGGGTATTTTATGAACAAATTCAAAAAAGCGAGAATCGTCTATGAAGGACGCCACCCTTCAATAGCAAAATGGTAGGGTAGGGTAGAAGCGAAAGTGATGTTGTTATTGGCTTTATTGTCTTTGTGAATAGTTATAAATAGTTTTATATCGAAATGATCAAGACTGACTTATTGATGCCCCTCACAGAGAGTGAAGAACATCTACATGGCGTTTATGGCTATATGTCAAAACTAAGATATTTGGATACCTAAGCAGCTTAGGTATCCATGGGTATTTCAATATTAAGTAGGATACTATTTAGACCATTTAAATTTGAAATAAGCGAACATAGAAATGTGATATCGATAAGCATATCAACATGATAACTAACATTAAAACGGGTGTGATGATGTCATATTGTGGTGTTCCATGCATTGCATTCATGGTCATCAATAGCAGCAGGTTGCCGCCCAACATTCGATGAACTGCAAGTGACGGTTTACGGCATAAACCATAGATAAACAACATATTGAACACATAAAAAGCGATGAGTTGCCAAAGCTCAGTAATATGGGGTAATAATAAACTGTATTGGGCAATAAAAAGTGTTCCCCAACCCAGAGCAACCCATTGTGCTTGTTTAATCAGCGAGCCAGGCATTTGCACTGTTATATTGGCCAAAGCGGCACCAATGAGCGGGAAAATAGGCCCACTAGGAATGGCGAAATAGATCCATAATCCGAAACAAGTCGCAGAGATAGCCATGGCCGTGAATGCTTTTCTAAGGTTTAATTGCCATAAATTTGGGTTGGGATTATTACTAAGGTTCTGTTTTGAATTATGAGCGAGTTCGTTCCAATACTCATTTAACATTTTAATGTCGGCGCTATCTCCACCAATAGCTTTTTTGAGTAAAGTAAGTTCACACTGCAGCTGCTCAAGGCTATCTTTGAGTGTTTGCTTACATTTGACGGCGGTTATAAGACTATTTAAGCGTTGGATATGCTTTTCAGTGTGGCCACAAGCATTGGTTATATCCTGCCATTTAGCTTTGTGATGCTGTAGTCGGTAACTGGCCACTAAGGGAAGTGATAACAGCTCATTAAGTCTATCAACTTGCACTTGGCTAATAGGTACAGCGGAGTTGCTCGTTAGCCGTTTACTGTCGGCTAACGACTTTTCGAGCGCGAGATACGCCGCTTCAAACTGCTTAGTGACAATATTCAAGGTATCGAAATAAATGGACTCCGTTGTCGTTGGCCATAGAAAACGATATACCGCTGAATACACCAGCACACCCAGGGTCGTTTCTTGAATCCTTAATATAGCGATATTAAATGAAACTTCGCCGCTGGCACTGCCCATCATCGCTACTATCGAAAAGACCATGAATGCCATTGTGAATGCGTAGCCGTATTTTAGGTGGTTACTAAAAAAGACGCTAATGCCCAAAAATACCACAAAGAGGCTAATAAAAATAAATTGATCTTGGGAAAAAAGACTGATCAGTATCAGGGCAATGCAGATACCGATGAGTGTACCTAGTAGGCGTAGCTGACCTTTTTTTACTCCATGACCAAATGTCTCGTTCGCGGAGATAGCAATAATGGTGACAGCCGCCCAGTAGGGTTTATCCCATTGAAATAGCAACGCTAAAGCAATGGCCAAACCAATAGATAGGGAAATTTTTATGGCTTCTTTTGTTGAGGGGTTTAGCATAACACTCTCACTTTAAGATTTTACTATTTTGACCGATGCAGTCATACCTACACGTAACTGTAACTTGGGCGGAAGAGCGCTAAGTCTTATCTTGACTGGGATCCTTTGGGCGAGCCTTATCCATTGAAAACTTGGGTTTACATTGGGTAATAGAGAGTTGCCAGTACTGCCATCGGATTTTGCGATACCGTAGCCAATGCTTTGCACCTCGCCTTCGAGTATCTCGTCGTCATGCATAAGGAGTGTGACCTGAACTTTATTATGGATATTGACGTCGTTGAGATCTGTTTCTTTGAAAAAGCCTTCAACCCAAAAGCTTGATTCATCAATTAACGCAACAACAGGGGAGTTGGCAATGACTTGCGAACCCACTCGATAGTTTAAGTTGGTGATGTATCCATCAGTAGGCGCTGTTACTTGGGTGTACTTAAGGTTTAATGTCGCTTCATTGACCTGTGCTTTTGCAAGTAATACGTTAGCTTGAGCCGTTTCAATAGCATTTTGTAAGTTGTTTAACGTTAATTCTGATTGTGCTCCAGGCGTCAACTTTTCGAGATTAACAGCGCGGTGAGCCTCATTCTTAGCTTTCGCTAATAAGGCTTCAGCCTGCTTTTGACTAGCAATCCCTTTATTGAGATTAACTTGGTAAATGCTAGGGTCTATTTCAAACAGCAGATCGCCTTGCTTAACATGAGCATTATCAGCTACCAACATGTTGATTATTTGGCCTGTAACTCTGGGAGTTATCTGAATAACATGGGCGCGTACTTGTCCATCTCGTGTCCAGGGGTTAGCTAAGTATGTTTGGTATTGCTGGTAAATTATGCCCAAAGCAGCGGTGACAATTAACAGCGTAACTATATAACGTTTAAACATTGAATCGTCCCTTTTAAAAAATAGCAATAAATTGGCTGATAATACCAACAAAGATGATTATGATAGACAGCTCCACAATGGCGGGAGCGACTACATCTTGGTACCAGCCAAGTCTAGTGGCGATATAAGTGAAAACGCTCGTCAACAAATATGCTAGAGTTCCAACAAGTAATAACGGAGGAAAATAGACATCGCCGAGTGCTATTTCATGAGGCATTGTGTTCATACGTGTAGCCTTACTGGGTAGAATGGGGTTAAACAAGGCGCTTTTTGAAAGTCTTATTTAGTAGAAGACTGATATTACCCGCTTTAGTGTTTGCTGGTTAATCACCTATGATGGACGAGCCCCTACAAATATTTAAAGTGTAATCAACAGCAGGCTTAGTCTAATCTTAGACAAATAGGATTGATAACGGCTATTTTTCGTGATATCAAGCGTTTTACGGAGTGGGATTATGAATTTCAGTTTAGAGCAACTACTTGCTTTTGTTACTGTTTATGAACAGCGAGCCTTTAGCAAAGCGGCTGTTAAATTGAATAAACACCGCACGACTATCGGTCAGGTTATAACTAATTTAGAAGATCAGCTCGCGATTACTTTATTTGAAAGAATAGGCCGGATAGTTGAACCAACAGAAGATGCGACCTTGCTCTACTATTATGCGAAACAGGCAATTGAGCAAACTCGCACTTTTGACCGTGTTGCATTAAGTTTGTCATTCGGTGAATTGGCATCAATCACGATCGCTTATTCTAGCTTTATCCCTCAGCAGTTATTAACGGTAATACGACGCAAGCTTATTAGTGACTTCCCATCAATGAGGGTCAATTTATTAGTAAGGTCTAAAGCTGAGATTAAGCAAGGTATTCAAGAGGGGACGATTCACTTTGGTATGGTAAACATATTCGAAAGTAAAGTGATTAACAGTATTGATTCAGTATTAATGCGCAATATGCCCTTTGTACCTTTTACCTCTGTGGATAGCTCTTTAGCGCAGTTACCTGGGGATCAAACCTTCAATAAAATGAAATCAACTCGACAATTTGTGCTTAAATCGATGTTAGATGATGATATGGCTGAAAGAGTCATTCTCTCTTCAAACTATGAAGTACTCGACCAACAAACGTTAATTATTAGAATGGTGCAAGAAGGATTAGGTTGGGCTTTATTACCACGTAGCACCTTACTTGCAGAGTACTATTCTGACAATATTGTACAGATAAAAGCCGACCAGATTAAAGAAGGCGTTAATGTCCCTGTATCTCTTTGGTGCCCGCACTCTAAGCAGATCGCAATCGTAAAAAAGTCAATTGTTAAATGTATCACAGACCATATTGATGCCGTTGATGCTGTTGCACGTTGATTAACTCACATTGGCAACTTCTTATACATGAGTTGCCGATGATATGACTAAGATGAGCCCCTATTAACGGTAAGAGCATAAGCTAAACCGCTTCGTAAAAAGATTTCCTAACAGCTGTCGCTATAGGTGAGGATGTCATCCTTCATACGCGATTACCTTCCCCCTGTCTTAGTCCATAGAATTGCTTCCCTGAGATGCAGCTTTGTACGTAATGATATCCAGTTTTATATGGAAAACATAAGCGAATATACCTTGGTGCCGCTCATCAATTTTTAACGGCACATAGCTTTAAAGCTGAGCATGCCTAAACCATAAAAGTGATCAAGCTATGGGCACACTACAATATATATTAAATACATCACCTTACTTTCCTATTTTGGCTACCTTAGTATTTGGATTTTTAATTGGGAAAATAACCATAGGCCGCTTTTACCTCGGTAGCATTCTCGGAATATTAATTATGGGGGTAGTTATTGGCCAAATAGGGGTTGAAATAGATCCATCATTAAGATGGATATTATTTGGTCTTTTTATGTATGTCGTTGGATATCAAGGTTGCTATCAGTTTATTAATACCCTACAAATTCATAAAAAGTCGATATTACTTGCAAGCATATTGATGAGTGTTGTTCCTTTAATCGCGGTTGCGATAGCGAGCCAGTTATTTGATATAGGCATATACACTGCGATTGGCATTGCTGCTGGTAGTTTTATTCATCCTGAAATAATGTCGGTAACCACTGAAGCAATTCAACAATTTGTGGGGCTAAGTAATCAGGGCAAAACAGTGGCTATAAATGAGCTTTATATGGGGTATGCGTTAACGGTCATTTTTGGTATTGCGGGCCCAGTCATTATCCTAAAATGGATATTTCCCATAATGGTGAAGTGGAACAACACTGATAAAGATCTACACCTACAGCAGGGTTCATTCTATGATAATTCCAGTAGAGGGAACCGTGCCAACACTGTCGCTAATGTTGTCCGACGTTCTTTTCAAGTGAATGTTGATAGTACGGTAATAGGAAAGACGATTCAGCAACTTAATGCTCCCTCTGTTGATGTTACTTTTGAATTAGAGTCGAATGATAAAGATGAGTCCAGCCATATTAGCGCAGGTGATATCATTACGATTACAGGTCGAAGTAATACTCTATTTTATTTCGATGATAATATATTAGGAAGTGAATTATCGTTAGAAGATAATGTGTCTATTGTCGATGGCAGTACGATGGTAATGATCAGTGCTAGCCATTTTGTTGGCAGTACATTGCAGCAAATTAAACGTAAAGTGAATGAAAATACATTCCGTGAAGTGTGTTTTACTAGAATAGTCAGAGCAAGAAAAGAGATACTTATTACGCCTGAAATAGTATTGCAGAAAAACGATATTCTGCAGCTGACAGGCAATGACGTAGATATTAAATTAGCTGAAAGTTACTTCAAAACGTTTGCTGAAGATGCTTGGTATCATCAGCTGTTATTTGGATTTGGGTTGGTCATTGCTTATTTGATCAGCCTTTGGCATATCAGCCTTGGTGGCCTATACCTTTATTTTAGTTTGGGCATAACGAGTTTAATTTCAGGCGGTGTCATTGGTTACTTGTGTAATAGGAACGTGCCATTAGCCTTATTTCCGAATGAAACAGCGTGTCATATTCGCAGGCTGTCACTCGCTGGTTTTGTTGCTATCTCAGGGCTTTATTTCGGTCCTATCACTATGAGTGTAATCAGCGATGTTGGCGTTGATGTGTTTCTCATCGGTTGTGGCGTCGTTATTACTTCTCAGCTGGTTTCTTTTGCTATTTGTTATTTATTATTTAGGCTTAAATCCTCTGCGGACATTTCAAGTATTGTAAACGGAAGTCATAGTGCGGGCATTGGTTTTCCAGACTTATATGGCCGGGACTTTAATCGTTCAGTAATATTTTCATTTTCTGTGTCTTATGTTTCTTCGAGTGTGTTAATGCTAATGATGGTCTCAATAGTACTAAGATTCATACCAAGCTAATTAAATGTATTAAAATAATATTTAAGTTTGGTTATTTAATTAGTAAGTCAGTTTATATTTAATGAGTAGATAGATAATAATGAGTAAGAATATCTTGTTGTGCATGTTGCTTACGGCTTCATCTTCAGTTGTCGCTGAAAAGTCGTATTTCTTTGATGAAAAAGATGGTCAATTCGATTTAGGTTACCATTTAGCTGAGAATGCATATGGCTTTCTGCCAATTCCTGTATTAATTACCGAGCCTGCCGTGGGCATTGGTGGGGGTCTTATTGGCTTATTTCTTCATGAGTCAGAAGAGGAAAAAGAGCATCGCAGGCAGCAGGCTTTAAGTTCTATAGACGGGGGGGCTCAGCTTATTCCTGCTGCGATGACAATGGTTGGCGCTGGTGGTACTGCAAACGGTACCTGGTTTGCGTTGGCGGGGCACCGACACTCATGGATGAATGACAGTATTCGATACACCGTTATTGGGGGGGCTGCTAATGCCAACCTAGAAATATATACCCGTTTAGGCGGGCTTTTACCTCCTGAAAATGCAATACAGTTTGATACCACGACGGAAGCACTTTTTGCATTACAAAAAGTGCAGTTTAGAGTTGCTGGTACGCCCCTGATGCTGGGTATGAAACAATTGTGGACAGAGTCTAGCGTTAGTTCTTCCAATGCGTTAGTTGATTGGATCCTACAAAACACATTGGGGGATAAAAGCACCACCTCAGGTTTAGGGTTACTTGCTGAGTACGACACCCGCGATAATCTGTTTTTTCCTAAAAAGGGCTATAAATTCTCTGCTGAATATATGTTTTATGATCAGAGTTTAGGCTCTGATACTGACTATCAAACTTTGGGGGTATCTGGTGAAATGTTCTTTCCTTTTTCAAAGCATTGGACCTTTGCGCTAGCGGGAAGTTTTGATGAGTTGTATGCCGGAGACACCAGTTTATCGCCGACGACTAAACCTTATGTGGATCTTAGAGGCGTTGCCGCTTTTCGCTACCAGGGCGAACAAGTAGGCGTTATTCAATCGCAATTGATGTATCACATTGATCATCGATGGACGGTATCTGCATTTTATGGCTATGGTATAACCAATGATGAGTCTGTTGAGCAAAGCGGCGGATCAGTCAATGCGTACGGTGTGGGCTTTAGATATCAACTGGCACGGCGCTATGGCATTCATATGGGGATAGACCTAGCCACCAGCGGTGACGAAAATGCTATTTATTTTAAATTGGGTTCAGGTTTTTAGTACTTCTAGCTTGCTGATTGTAGAAGGTTAGGCTGGCAGCCCCAAACGTTTTAGTTCGCTATTAGTTTTATCAAGCTACGCTTTCGCTTCGCCCACACAAGAGCCGAAAGGAAAAGTGCTTGTCCCCGCTATTGATTACATAAGAGTCAAGTTCTCAGCGCCCCGGCGATATTTAAACAGTAAAATTTTCAACGGAGGGCGAGATTGTTGTCTGTTCGATTGGTGACTTAAGTGTACCTGCAGATTTTACTGCATGTGAAGATGTATCGGGTTCAAAGCCTCTAATGCCAAGAGTTAGTGCTTTGATAACCCAGTGCAGTGGTAACTGAGGCTGTCAAAAATATCGATGTTTTTGTAGAGTTTACATGGTGAATTGTGTTCCATACAGGATTTGGCATTTCCTCCACTCTTGGAGGTCAGAAGTATTAGCAGCGAGCCTCAGTTACCTCTGCACGTAAGCCGACCGCAGGTCATTGGAACTACCTTTGGCGGAAGATAACTCACTTTTATCCAATAGTGAGTTAGCGCTTAGTGAATGTGCACATTGATGATCTCTTATCGAATTCTATAGTTAACTTATAGCGATAATTTTTACATTGGACGCTTTTACTTCTATGTTAACAATGTAGTGACGCCAATTATTGAATAAGGAAATTGTATGCTTGAGCAGATCACCGCGATGCTCGCTTTGTTGGGGGTTTTATCCCTTTTTTGTCAATGGCTTGGCTGGCGACTTAGGCTGCCTGCCATTTTACCTTTGTTACTCTGTGGACTACTGCTTGGGCCAGCTGTTGACTTTTTAAACCCAGATGCAATTTTTGGCGATCTACTATTCCCGATTATCTCGTTAGGTGTGGCGGTGATTTTGTTTGAAGGCGCGCTGACGTTAAACTTCAAAGAGATCAGTGAACATGGAGGCATGGTAACGCGTTTAGTCACTGTAGGCACGGCTATCACATGGGCGTGCATCAGTGTGGCAACGCATTATCTGTTGGGGTTTGATTGGCTGATGGCTATCCTGTTTGGCGCATTAGTCGTGGTGACTGGGCCGACGGTTATCGTGCCTATGCTGCGTAGTGTTCGGCCTAAAACAGAGCTTGCGAGTATTTTGCGCTGGGAAGGTATTATTATTGACCCTATCGGCGCCATCCTTGCGGTGTTGGTGTTTGAATACATAGTTGTCGCTGCCGATCCCACTACTCACGTACTGCATGCATTAGGGGCTATGCTCGTGGTTGGTTTGGGTTTTGGTGCATTAAGCGGTTATCTAGTGGGATTAATTTTGCGGAAAAACTTGCTACCCCATTATTTGCGCAACACCGCTGTACTGACCTTAATGCTTGCGGTGTTTGTCGGTTCTAATTTATTGCAGGAAGAGGCGGGATTGTTGTCAGTGACTGTGATGGGGATTTGGCTGGCGAATATGAAAGGAGTTGAGATCAGCGATATTCTCGAATTTAAAGAAACGCTAACGGTACTGTTGATCTCAGCGTTGTTTATCCTACTCGCGGCCAGACTTAATGCCGATGCACTATTAAGTCTGGGTTGGCAGGGTTTAGCGTTATTAGCGGTAGTGATGCTAGTCGCAAGGCCGCTGAGCATTTGGTGCTGCGGGATCGGAACCTCTCTATCCAGTGGCGATAAATGGTTTTTAAGTTGGGTAGCACCGCGCGGTATTGTGGCGGCAGCGATCTCTTCATTGTTTGCAATTAAACTCGAAAAGGCGGGTGTTGAGGGTGCTGAGTTGATTGTGCCTTTGGTGTTTCTAATTATTATAGGCACAGTGGTGATTCAGAGCTTAACGGCTGGCCGCTGGGCTAAAATATTAGGAGTGACCGCAGGCTCTTCTCAAGGCTTACTCATTTTTGGCGCATCGCAGTTTTCACGTGCACTGGCTAAAACCTTAGTGTCGAAGGGGGTGACTGTACTGCTTGCTGACAATAACTGGGACAATATCCGTTTGGCAAGAATGGATAATGTTCCCGTTTATTTTGGTAACCCTGCATCAGAGCATGCTGAGAACCACATGGATATGAGCGGGATAGGGCGAGTGTTAGTCATGTCGCCCTATCGCCAGCTTAACCCATTAGTGAGTTTTTACTTTCAAGACGTGTTTGGCGGCGAAAAAGTCTACGGGCTCAATAATAGTGATAGCAGCAATGGCAGTGCCAGGCATCAGTTATCGGAGTCATACCTGAAGCGTTTATGCCTATTTGGCGATGTGGTGTCTTATTCAAAATTGGCCAGTTTGATGGCTAAAGGCGCCACAATAAAAAGTACTAATCTAACTGAAAACTTTGATTATTCGATGTTCATGCAGCAATACGGTCAAACTGCAATTCCTTTGATTTATCTGCAAGAGGGTAAAGTTAAAGTGGTTAGTGCAGCTGATACAACACTGAGCCACGGTGTGGAGTTAATCAGTTTAATACCTGCCGATGCTACAGTTGTTGAGTTGAGTGCCAAAGAGGCTTAGTTGTTTTCACTCCATTAAAAAAGCCAGTCGAGATCACCGACTGGCTTTTTAGTTGTAGCTTGGACTTCTTATGCTGCTTGTTCCTGTTTAGTAAACTCAAGCACGCGGGCTTTTAACTCTTCAGGGTCAAAGTCATCGACATTGATAGATTTCATACGCCCAATCTCAGCACGCTCTAATAACGCGACTTCATCTTCGCTCAGTACACCTAATGCTTTGCCTTCAGCTGCTATCTTATCTAACCACATAAACGGTAGACGCTTACCTGCAGCTTTACAGACTTTGTCGTAGATAGGCTCTGACGCCAAGATATCCTTAAAGGTTTGCTCTTGAATACCTACAGGGTTGTGCTCGCTTGGTGTCCAGAACTGGCCCTTACCCATGCGCTCACGGCTGGCACAAGGTGTTTGCATGATCTTAGCAACTTTATGGTCAAGCACGTCAGTAGGACGTTTTAATGGACGACCAAATGGGAAGATAATGGCACGCAGTGGTAGACCTAGTCCCATAGGGAAGTTGTCCAGCAGATCATCGAGTGATGTTTGCAGCTTGTGCAGTGAATCTTCTACGGCCCATTGTACCAAAGGCAGGTCTTCAGATTGACGACCTTCATCTTCATAGCGCTTCAATGTGGCTGAGGCAAGATACAACTGACTGAGCAGGTCACCTAAACGAGCAGAGATGCGCTCTTTGCGTTTAAGGTTGCCACCGAGTGTCGCCATTGCAAGATCTGATAGTAATGCCAAGTTTGCGCTGAAGCGGTTCATTTGCTGGTAGTAACGCTTCGTTTTATCTGAATAAGGCGCGTTAGAGAAGCGGCTTGAGGTAAGACCTAACCAGAAGCTGCGGACTAAATTACTGGTGGTAAACCCGATATGGCCAAAGATAGCGGCGTCAAAATCACGCAGACCTTTGCTTGCGTCAGTATCAAACGCTGACTCCATCTCTGCCAGAACATACGGATGACAGCGAATTGCGCCTTGACCATAAATAATCATAGAACGGGTAAGAATGTTTGCACCTTCAACCGTAATGGCGATTGGTGCAGCTTGATAGCCACGGCCAAGATAGTTTCCAGGGCCTAAACAGACACCTTTACCACCGTGAATGTCCATGGCATCAATAACACAACCTTGCATTCTGTCGGTTAGGTGATACTTAACAATTGCTGAGATAACTGAAGGTTTTTCACCTAAGTCGATACCAGTGGTAGTTAAAGATGTTACTGCATCCATCAGGTAAGCATTACCGCCGATGCGCGCCATTGGCTCTTCAATCCCTTCAAGCTTACCGATAGGCAGTTTGAATTGACGACGAATACGCGCGTATGCACCTGTGGCTAATGCGGCAGTTTTAATTCCACCCGCTGAGTTAGAAGGTAGGGTAATACCACGACCAACAGATAGACATTCGACCAACATTCTCCAACCTTGGCCTGCCATCTCTGGACCACCAATGATAAAGCTAAGCGGAACAAATACTTCATTACCGCGGGTTGGACCATTTTGGAACATACAGTTAAGCGGGAAATGCCTGCGGCCAGTTTCAACCCCTTCAATATCAGTAGGGATAAGTGCACAGGTGATGCCTAGCTCTTCCTGCTTACCCAGTAACTGGTCTGGATCGCGAAGTTTAAATGCTAATCCTAGAACTGTCGCGACTGGCGCTAGAGTAATATAGCGTTTGTTCCAAGTCAGTTTCATACCTAGCACTTCTTCACCTTCCCACTGGCCTTTACATACGATGCCGAAATCTGGGATTGCGCCTGCATCACTACCAGCCTCTGGGCTAGTTAATGCAAAACAGGGAACTTCTAAGCCTTTTGCAAGACGCGGTAGGTAGTGATCTTGTTGAGCGGTAGTGCCGTAATGTTGCAGTAATTCGCCTGGACCGAGTGAATTAGGTACACCGACGGTTGATGCAAGTTCGCTGCTTAAACCTGCAAGCTTTTGTAGGACTCGCGATTGAGCGTAAGCTGAATACTCTAAACCGCCATATTTCTTTTTGATAATCATGGCAAAGAAACCATGATCTTTTAAATACTGCCAGATCTCTTCTGGTAGATCAGCTATCTCATGAGATACTTGATGTTGGTTAAGCATCTTACACACTTCTTCAACAGGACCGTCTAAAAAGGCTTGCTCTTCAGCACTTAGGGTCGCTTTTGGGTAGTTGTGAAGTTTGCTCCAATCAGGTTTTCCTGCAAATAAGTCGGCTTCCCACCAGGTTGTACCTGCTTCAATCGCTTCTTTCTCTGTGGTCGACATTTCTGGCATGATCCCGCGGTACATTTTTAGTAGTGGGCGAGTAATCACATTTTGTCTGAAAGAGCTGAGGTTGAGCGGTAGGGCGATAACAAGAAACGCAACCCATAAAAGCGGGCTGATAACTGCAGTACCTGTGCCGATCGCCATTACGATAGCGGCACCTATGGTTGCAGTGAGTAGGGAGACTCTTAGATAGGCAAAAGCGCCTATGGTAAAAATCATCGCCAGGATCCAAAGTAGGGTAGTCACTGTAATTCTCCTTTTAGTTGTGACTTATCACTTGCAGCGAGTCACTTATTTGCGGGTCTACTTCACAATTATAGCCTGTGGTCAGACCTGTGTCTCATAAAATCTAAACCCAAGTCAGCTTTAATACAAGCCTTTTTCAAACAAATGTTTAAATATTTTGTGTTAAGGGAGCATTCCACTATGCGTAGCAACTGGGTAGAATGGGAACATAGAGTTGTAGCTTATTGAATGGGATTAAGATTAATGTGTGAGTTGCTGGCGATGAGTGCCAATGTACCAACTGATATTGTATTTAGTTTTACAGGCCTTGCCGAAAGAGGCGGGGTAACCGGACCACATATTGACGGTTGGGGAATTACTTTTTATGAAGGTAAAGGTAATCGTACATTTAAAGATGCACGCCCAAGTAGCGAATCCGATGTTGCAAAGTTAATCAAATCCTATCCGATTAAAAGTGAAGTGGTGGTGAGCCACATAAGACAAGCTAACCGTGGTGGTGTGTCTTTGGAAAATACTCACCCCTTTACGCGTGAGCTTTGGGGACAGTATTGGACTTATGCTCATAACGGTCAGTTAAGTGATTATCAAGATAAGTTTATCTCTGCACGTTTTAATGCGGTGGGTGATACCGACAGTGAGATGGCATTTTGCTGGATTATGGATAAAGTGGTTGAGCAGTTTGGTGATAAAGCACCTGATGATATGCAGCAAGTGTATCGCTTTATTGCAACCTTAGCGGACGAGATCAGAGCCCTGGGCGTGTTTAACATGATCTTAAGTGACGGTGAACACTTAATGAGTTATTGCAGTAATAACTTGTGTTATATCACTCGATGCGCGCCTTTTGGCAAAGCTAAACTGATTGATACCGATGTGGTGATTGATTTTAATAAAGAAACGACCCCTAACGATGTGGTGACCGTTATTGCCACTCGTCCACTGACAAAAGATGAGCAGTGGAATGTACTTGCTGCTGGAGAGTGGAAGCTGTTTAAAAAAGGCGAGTTACTGATAGGCTAAGTTTGAATATGAATCGCCATTAACCATCGGCAAAAGTAATCGGTATATAAAAGGCAGCTATTAAGATCATAGCTGCCTTTTTGTTGTTACAGTTTTACGATTTTCAATTCGTGATCAAAACATAACTTAATGAATATTCGTAATCACTGCACTGGCGCCATCTATTACCATTTGCACACCGATAACCGCCAAAATAAGTCCCATTAAACGCGTGACTATACTTAAACCGCTTTCGCCAATGGCGGATATAATCTTTGATGAAAACACAAAGCAGATAAAAGTAATGAGGCAGAGTACTGCAAAGGAGACCACAGTTAAGGTTATTTCTTGCCAACCACCAGCTGCCGAGTAGTTCATCGCTGTAGCTATGGTGCCTGGTCCTGCAAGTAATGGTACGGCTAGCGGCGAGATAGCGATATTGTCATCTGAACTTGCCGCTGCAGTATGCAACTTAGAGCTTTGTCCATGTAACATATGATAACCGACAAGAAACACCAAAATTCCACCCGCTATACGCAATGCTGGCAGCGATATGCCAAACAGGTGGAAAATGGTTTTACCTAAAAATGCGAATAAAACTATGATGACGAAGGTAATCATTAGTGATTTAAAAGCAATCTTTCTCTGCTCTATATTGCTCATTTCGGCAGTTAGCCCTGCAAAAACGGTTGTGTTAGCAATAGGATTCATGATTGCAAAAAATGCCATAAATACGGTTAGTAAGTGTTCAACGAATTGGTTCATTAGTGTTTTTTCCTGTAAAAATAAATACTAACAGTTATTTTTGGCAGAATACGCGATTATTTTAGATTTTACTATCAGTGGTTTACTGCTTTTCTGAGCACGATTATGTTGCTCCGTTAATCTTGGTCGAGGAACTGCAGCGCAATCGCATTAAACTCATCTGTGATAGTTAAGAAACAATCAACCATGCTGGGATCAAAGTGGCTGCCACGCCCCTTGGCAATAATAGCGACTGCTTTTTCATGGCTAAATGCGGGTTTATAAACCCGTTTGCTAATTAGGGCGTCATATACATCTGCTACCGCCATTAATCTGGCTGATAAAGGAATAACGTCTCCGGCTAAACCTTCCGGGTAGCCTGAGCCGTCCCACTTTTCTTGATGTGAATAGGCAATCTCTTTGGCAAAGACTAAAAAGTTATCCGCCGCATCCATCGACTTCTCGGCAGCGATAATTGCATCACGACCATAGGTGGTATGTTTTTTCATGATCTCAAACTCTTCGTCTGTGAGCTTGCCGGGTTTGAGTAAAATATGATCGGGAATACCAACTTTACCAATATCATGTAAAGGCGCTGATTTATACATTGCAGTGATCGCTTCAGGCGAAAGTTGCTGTTGATATTGAGGCTTTTTCGCTAATGCTTGTGCTAAGACTCGCACGTAATGTTGGGTGCGACGAATGTGATTGCCTGTCTCTGGATCGCGTGATTCTGCTAGGGCTCCCATTGCTACCATGGCGACATCTTGTAATTCAGCTAATTGTTTGGTGCGCTCAATGACTCGCTCTTCAAGAATTTCATTTTGCCGCTCCATTAAGTCTCGAGAAGCCTTTAACAATAGGTGGTTTTTCACTCGCTCTTTTAGGATCGCTGGGCTGATAGGCTTAGTAATATAGTCAACGGCGCCGAGGGCTAAGCCTTTGGTTTCATCGTCCTCTTGTACTTTTGCGGTTAGAAAAATAATTGGAATATCTTTAGTTGAATCTTGAGCTTTGAGCTGCTGGCATGCTTGGTAACCATCCATTTCCGGCATCATGACGTCAAGCAAGATGAGATCGGGTTGGCGCTTTTCAATTATTTTTAACGCCATCTTGCCGCTCAATGCAGCTTGAATGAGGTAGTCTTGGGACAATATTCCTTTTACGACTTCGATGTTAGTCGCTGTATCATCAACGGCAAGAATTGTAGCTTTCTTTACATCGACCATTGTTACATTCCTTTATTATTGGTTTTAGTTAATGACATTAGTGGTTAGCTAATGTTTCTAGCAGTTGTTTAAGTTGTGACTCTGCGGTTTCAAAATCATATCTACTCAATGTATCAAGTAGTTGTTCTGCATATTGTTGTACGCTTTCGGGAAGCCGACAATCGAGCAAGGCTTCAATGCTGTCGGTGGCTGCAGAGTCAAAATCTTCGATCTGAATCTCTATTATCTTGAGCTGCTTAACAATATTTTCAGTCGTTTCTTGATCATTCTGCTCGCGAGTGTCTTTCGCTTGATGTAATGCCAACAGCTCATGGGTAAATGTTTTAATGAGTATGGCTGCTTCATCAAAGTCGTACTGTGACAATGCTTGATACAGTGATTTGCTCACTTGTGAGTCGCTCGCGCCTTTAAGTTGCTCAAAAAGGCTATCTAAACTGTCAACGGCCGTACTATCGAGCAGTTCTATTTGCTCATTAAGCGTATCGAGTCGTTCAACTAATTCAGTTTTGGATATATTGCTACTCTCTTTTTCGGTATTGGCTCTGTTGAGCGCTTGCTCAATGGTTATGAGCATTTTACTCAACAGTGTTTGGCACTCATTAAGCAGCAATTGCAGATCGGCATCAATAGCACACGTCGCGGCTTGTTTTTGTTCGTTCAGTGTGACCTCAATTTGTTCAGCGACTGGTACCACAAACATTGCACCAATGTTGCCCGCTACTCCTTTTAAAGTGTGGATGGCTATAATGGCTGCATTAATGTCATTGTCAGTTATTGCTTTTAGAGTCGTGTCCACTGCGTTTGCTTGTGACAGAGCCACTTTGGCTAACATTTTTTTATAGGCTTTACGGTTACCTGACATGCGAGTTAATGCGCTGTCTACATCGAAATCAGTAAGTACGATCTCTGGCTCTTCAGTTTCCTGTTCAACAGTGTTTATTGGCTGTGGCAGTTCTTTACCCGTTGGTTCAATCCACTTAGCCAGTGTTCGATAAACCTCTTGCGGGTTGATAGGCTTGGGAATATGATCATTCATACCAGCGTCTAGGCATTTTTCTCGATCACCACTCATGGCGTTGGCAGTCATCGCAATAATAGGTATAGACCGCTTTTCTGGCACTAACCGTATTGCTCGTGTCGCATCGTAACCATCCATAACAGGCATCTGTATATCCATTAAGATCGCGTCATAGTGATTGGCTAGCGCCATGTCGACAGCTTCTTTACCATTAGAGGCTGTAGCGACTTCGATACCTGCCATGCTGAGTAATTCAGTTGCTATTTCCTGGTTAATTTCATTATCTTCAACTAGCAATAAATGTGCGCCGACAATACCTTTGGCCGCTGAAATATCGAGCTTGCCAGCAGTACTGATATTGGATTGAGATTTAGATTTACCCATTACAGCCATCACGGTATCGAGCAAGGTGGAGGCGCTAACAGGTTTAGTAATAGCGCTGTTCAGTTTGACTTTACCCGACTTTTTAAGCATCTCTTCGCGATCATAAGCTGTGACGATAACCAGCTTAGGCGGCGAAGTTAGGCTGCTGTCTTCTTGGATGGCATAACAAAGCGCGAGTCCGTCCATTTGCGGCATTTTCCAGTCTGCGAGTAGCAGCTGGTATGGGGTACCTTGACTGTCTGCGAGTCTTATTTTTTCAAGTGCTTCGCTGCCAGTTGCTGCAAGATCAGGTCGGAAACCCAAGCTTTCGGATAAGGTGAATAGAATTTCACGGGCAGCAACACTGTCATCAACAATGAGGATCGGCAGATCTAACAAACTTGTAGATGAGGCTTTTTCTGTGGTGCACTTAGTTGCAGCGATGGCAAATTTAGCAGTAAAAATGAAGCTACTTCCTTCACCGTATATGCTTTCAACCCAAATATCACCGCCCATCATTTCTGTTAAGGTCTTACAAATCGTTAAGCCCAACCCTGTGCCACCGTATTTTCGGGTGGTTGATGCATCCGCTTGGCTAAATGATTTAAATAGGCGGCTTTGCTGCTCAGATGTCATACCTATGCCAGTGTCTTTTACAGCGAACTCTATCATCACATGTTGTTCATTTTGCTCAACAGCACGTGCTCGAACGATGATCTCTCCTTCGTCAGTAAACTTCATTGAGTTATTGGCTAAATTAATCAGCACTTGCCCAAGTCTTAATGGGTCGCCAATAAGATCAACGGGTAGATTTGGCTCTACATCCACCAACAACTCTAAGCCTTTTTGCTGGGTTTTATGAGCAATCATCTGTACTAGGTTGTCAAAACTGTCATTGAGATTAAACGCGGTCGTTTCTAGCTCGAGCTTGCCAGCTTCAATTTTAGAAAAATCGAGGATATCGTTAATTATGCCCAACAGTGATTCGGCTGCATGTTGGATTTTAGAGACATAATCAGACTGTTTACGCGTAAGTTCAGTTTGTTGGGTCAGATAGCTCATGCCAATAATGGCATTCATCGGTGTACGGATCTCATGGCTCATATTGGCCAAAAAATCACTTTTGGCACGAGTGGCTTCATCTGCGGTTGTTACTGCGATCTCAAGCTTTCTGGCATTTTCTTTTTCAGCTGTAATATCAATGAAGTTACCGACTAATCCAGCAGGGTTATCATTACTGTCTTTAAAGCCCGTAACCCAATATAAAGTGTCATGAATTTTACCGTCGCCAAAGGGGATCCTCATCTCTTTTTTGAGAGTCGATTGGTTAGAGATGACCGTTGTATCCTCTACTTGATAAAGTTGACGGTCCTCTTCACTTAAGTAAGTTAGATCTGTCACTTTCAAGCCGACTAAGTCTTTAGATTCAACTTGGAAAATGTCTTCGTAGGCTTTGTTAAAGCCTAAAAATTTACCATCAGCATCTTTATAGAAAAGCGGGATAGGGACGGTATCAATTAGTAGCTGTTGGAATGTCATCTGTTCTGCCAAAGAGCGTGTTGCGGCTTCGGCTTTATGCATTGCCGCGTTTAACGCTTCAGTTCTTTCTTTTACCAGCTCTTCTAACTCTTTTCGTGAACGGGTTAGCGCTCGTGTCGCGCGGGTACCGACTCTAAGGGTGAACAGGGTGCTAGCAACCAATAATGCCAGCGAAATGAATACAATCGACCAAGCGGTATATTTAAAGATATTGATTAGCGCAAAAGACTCTTCGACATCCACTTCTGCCGCCAGTCCCATTCCCAAGTTTTCATCCCATAACCAGCTACCTACGACTTTAACCCCGCGGTAGTCCTTGTATCCATCCAAATTAAATCCAGATTTTTCATTTGATATCTGCGCTGACATTTGGGTTAACGGCCAATTGTCTTTGGGCGAGACCTTAGTTTTGCTTTTGAGTAAGTTGACTCCGGGGTTGGCTATACGAACATTTAATGATGCGTCTTGCTCTTGAGATATCAAGCCTATATCACGCAGTTGGCTTTCAAAACGCACTTTCGATAGCAGTAAACCTGACTTATCGACGGCATAAGTCTCGCCGCTATGGCCAATAAAGCCTGCAGAAAGTATTGAGGAGAATATGCCATTAAAGTTTACGCGTTTTGTCACTATAGCTATGACTTGGTTGTTTTTATTCACTACGGGTGCAGCAAAAAACATGGTAGGGGGTTTGTCATCGATACTGGCATTGAACTTTTCATTTAAGAAAACATCGGAGCGGATCGGCGGCACAAATACACTTTCGCCTTGCAGTACTTTCTCAAGTAGCCCTGGACGTTGCTGCTCAATGACGTTAAGCCCGCCTACATTTATGTCTCTTCTCGATGAGAGGCTTATCTTATCTGGTGCGATGATAAAGAAACCAAAAGAGCCTGGTTCACGTTCTCGCTCACTAAAGAAATTACGCACCTGAGATTGAATCGACGCTTCAACTAGGGAGCTTTTATCACGCGGGAGTACCAGCAATTGCTCAATTAGAGCAACTAACTCTTCATTTTGCCCCACTTGCTGCAAGCTATTTAGCTCGTAATCTACCCAGAAAAATAACCTTTGATGGGTCGATGTTAATAGGGTTTGCAAGTTGTACTCTATTTCACTACGTGTTTTTTGTTCTGCATTTTGTGTCACCAAAGCGATAACTGTAATCAGTACCGCAGAGAGTATGGCAAGCCCAATATAGATTGAGCGCTTAAACTTATTAGAGCTAAAACGTGTCGCCAACTCTTTATCATTTGCCTTTAGTATGCGCGAGCTGATCACTGTACCCAGAATAAAAAGTGCCAGTACAATAGCCATGATGATGAACAAAGAATCTAAGTACTCTGGTTGCTCATCCTGGAAAACTTCAGGATCCGTGGCTAACCAATCGTTTTTCGTAAGCATTAAATCTCTTAGCTTTAATGAATCAAGCCCTTTTTGTAAAACAGAATGCAAGATTGGGGAGCGTTTGGTGCTAAAAAGATGAACTGATGTTGGCGGAAAAATATCTTCATCAATGGCTCTAATTTGATCTGTATTTCCTTGTAGTCGCATAGCGTGCTGAATAGCAAGCTCTGAGTCGACCAAGGCATCTGCTTCTCCTGATAAAACTCGTTCTATGGACTCGTCTATACCTGCGGTTTCAAGAATAGTGATATTAGGATATAAGCTTTGTAACTTTTTCAGGCTTGTATAGCCTTGAGGCAGGGCAATGGTGGCGTTAGCCAGATCGCTATTGTTAATGAGGTGGGTATTTTTTGCTTTTACATGAAATAACTCGCGCACCAAAAAGAAAGGCGTACTGTAAGTACCAAATGCTTTGCGATCTTCTTCAAAATAGGCATCGGGTAATAAATCTATTTCGCCGCGCTTAAAAGCTTCTAGATTGCTATTCCATTCACCTTGCTTAATTTCTAGCTGTAGACCGGTGTTATTAACAATTTTATTGACGATAGCACCGGCTAGTCCTCCAATAGTGCCATCAGCTTGCATAAATAACATTGGTGGCCAGTTATCTATTCCTATGACTATCTTGTTTTCAGCAACCCATTTCTTTTCTTCAGGCGTCAATTCTGCGATCTGGCTTTCGCTTCCCTTAGCACTATCTACTCTGGCGCTAAGCGTATCAGTAAAGGTGATTAAATAGCTTAGATATTGTTTTTTTAGCTGATGGTATTCGTCACCGTTGATTAACGCCATTGCAAGTTTGCGGTTGTCTTGCTTAATCGCCTCGATCATATGGCTTTCTAACGCGACGAGTTTTGAATTGGTTGTTTCAAGCGCTTTTACCAACTTATTATCTTCTGGGTTTTGTCGTGATAAAAGCTGATTAATGAGCTTGGTGAGTTTGGGTTCGTTGAGGTGATAGCGATTTAACCATTTTTCATCACCTGAGAAGCCATAGCTTAGCACTGAAGAGGTAAGGATCTCGTCGTAATATTTAAGCTCTGTCGCGATATTTTTAATTTCCGCAGTGGTTAGTTGTTCTTGGTAACTCTGCGGTTGTTCAGTTGCATCAGCGAGCGACAAGAACAAATTAACAGTAAGTAAGATAAACAAAATGATGTATTGGACAGTAGAAGTTATCTTTATCTTTTGTAATAAGGGGGAGGGCATAATCCATTACCTTGTAGCGCCTAGTGAGAGCTAAGTTAAAACTACACGACAATAGTGTTTCTAACAAGATAAACAGCAGTGGTTTAGACTGGTTAAAAGTGGTTTTTTATATTGTTTATTATATGTTTATTAGTGCTATAAACTGTTATAGAGTGGCGTGGAAGTGGATTTGTTGTTCGGCGTGGCGAAAGTAAGATTTTATACAGAATGAGCGTGAGCATCAATTCGTTATGACTAGAAGGCTGTTACTCGTTTAATTGAAAAAGAGGGTGACCTCTAGTTCACCGAGGTCACATTATCTGAATGTTCAGCTGCTACTCCACTGGTATCGCTGACTGCTTGTTTAGGCGCGATAGTCACTGCCGTTTTTTGTGGTTCGTACTTGTAGTTAAGTAAGGTTATGTCTAGTTGTTTGCTACCCTTTTCAAAGTGGGTTAAGCGGATGGGTAAGTAACTTAATTCTGGTGCCATCCAGAAAAAAGTTTGCCTTTTGCTGCTATCGCGCTTCACCTCAAACTTTATGGTTTGGTAGCTGCCACTTTCTATGTTGACTCGCTCCTTGCCAACAATTTTAAAGCCGTAGTCATCAATTTCACCCTCCTTTACCATGGTGTAATGCAGTTCCTCTTTATTGGCTTCCATGTCGAGCCTAAATTGTAATTGCACCATGAGAGGGTCAAATAGCTGCTCATCGTAAGGGAACTTTGCTCGTTCATCTTTATAACGGCTGTGGACCACATTTTGCCCTTTGGCAAAGGCTATTTGTTCCCTAAAATTAGGTCCTGTGCCAGTTCTTTCTACTGAGTAACGCATCGGAATGAGTTGATCTCCTTCTAGCGTAAACTCACTACGAATATGGCGTTGATCTGACAGCATCAGTAAACTCACGTCGCTATCAAAACGGTAGCGGAATTGATCACCCTCGGGAGCCGCTAGAATGTAACGTGCTCGGCCAAGTTCAATACTGCCATAGTTAACTTGGTATTCAGCGGTGTGAGGTGTTAGAGGCGTAGTGTCAGCAATAACGATGTTGCTTGTAAACAGTAAGCTGACCGCAAATATAATCGATAATTTTCTAAACAAATACGTATCCTTTACATTGAGTTTAGTGCTTCAAAAGGGTATTGAAAGTACTAATGTTGCCATATCCGGTCGCCACTCGTGATCTGATAATTTCACTTTACCGCGATTGACCATAACTCCTTCACCGCGTAGTCGCTCCATTTGATCAATATAAGGTTGGGTGTGCTCTGCAAAAGAGATTTTACCCTGACTATTGATCACTCTATGCCAAGGCAGGGCGAGTGAATCAGGCGCTGCCTTTAGTGCTTTGGATACATAACGCGCTCGACCTGGTAACCCAGCTAAATCGGCTATTTTTCCGTATGAACTCACTTTCCCTTCTGGGATCATAGACACAATATGCCATATTTGCGTCATCGGTGAAGCTTTGATATCGCTTTGCATTAACCACTATCCCTAGATTTTATACTGATTGATATTTAATTCTATCGCTAATTTGTATCACTCGACAGTGCTTTTAAGGATTTTGAATGAGCTTAATTGCGTTACGTCTGTTAACGTTTTACGCGCATGCTGCGCACTTATTAGTGCATTGTAATATAAGGTAAAAGTTCTTGCTGACACTTGGTGCTGACGTAATAATAGCGCTTTTTTACGGTATATATCATGTCTATGCAGGTTTCCAAGCCTCTTGTTTGTTCATTGTTGCTGTCAACTTTTTCTGTACCTGCTTTAGCCGAACAGTATCGCCATATTGCTGATCCACTCTATCTTAGTGATTCGCTTTATGTCGGTTTTGATGGTGATGTGCTTAAAGTGGGTGGTAGTTTGGCCACTAGCCATCAAAAATTTACAGGCAATACTAATACCGGCGGCGATAAATGGCATCTTGGCTATTTGTACTCAGCTAACCAGTGGCACCTGCGAGCGTCGATTGATCATGGTAAAACAGACACTCCGGCTGGCAGAGCGAGTCATTATCAATATCAATTAGGATTAATGCATGAGCATAAAGGCTGGCTAAACAGCCAAGTCTTTACAGAGCTGGCGGTTAACCACTTGGCGGTTAAATCCTACACCGATAGCACTGCAGCCAATGCCAGTATGACAGTACTTAAACCTATCACAGAACATTGGTATAGCGAATTGTACGTCAGCGCGAATGCTGGTATTGACGGCGTTGAGCGTTTTGATGCTCGCGGCTGGTTGGCCATGGGTTATCAAGTTAATCCGCAGTGGTCATGGGTAATACGTTATCAGTATGATTGGGAAAAGCTTGAACAATATGAAAGCGATGATACTCAGTGGGTGTTTGCGGTACGTTCGCAGTTCTAATTTAGATAAAGCCCGCGTAAGTATTATTTGCGCGGGCTTTAAAATGACGGTTTAGCGCCTATATCACGTTAATTGGCTTGAGCAAGTTCGCCGTTAACCTCGTCTTGTGCTTGTGGTGTCACGCCAAATTTATGGAAGATGATCAAACCAAAGGCGGTGAGTAAGCCCAGTGCACCAATAATAAACCACATTAGATCTGGACGTTCAGCGCCTTTAGCAACTTCACTGTAAAGGTAGCCAGATAGCGGTCCTGCCAGTAAGAACCCAATCGCTGATGATACAAAGTAGTAACCCATGAACATGGCTTTTTTGTCATTGGGTGCAAAGCTTGCGACATATTCTTGGCTCTTTGGTGACGCAACCATTTCGCCAATAGAGAATACTAAAATAGATGTCAGTACCATCGCGCCGCCCATTACTGCACCATGTGCAAATCCGCCAATAGCAGTACCCAGTGCGAGAATAATCGTACCACCAACCAACACCGGTAGTGCTTGGAAACGTTCAACAAAACGGCTGATCAATAATTGCATCAAAACAATCGACAAGAAGTTAAGTCCAATTAGATATTCAGGGTTCACTTGGCGATAGTCATTAGCCCAGCTCTGAGCATATTGTGCAGCTAAGGCTGGGGTTTGGCCAATGGCGGTAAACGCTTGAGCTATTTCCACTGTAGGCACCATCACTTTTGCATGAACTAGCTCAAAATAGGCTTGCTTAGCGTTTAATGTGCCAGTACTGAACTCTTGCGCTAAGCGAGCTAACTCTGATTGCAGTAACGCGGTATCGACAGGAGCAAAGAATTGCTGCAAGTCAGGGTAGTTGGCTAGCATTAGTACCAGGTCGGTAGTGTCGACAAAGTCACGAATGTAGATAGGTAGGGTAATAAATATTTGCTGATAGACCATCCAAAGGCCAGATAGAATAAGCAGATAGATCACAAAAGGTTTATTACCTAAACTAATTTTTTGACCGTACCAAGGCGCGCCCTTATTAGAGGAAGCTAATCTGTCCCATATAAGATGCCCCGTGAACCAAGCTGCGTAGATGATTAACGTTGTTTCACCGGTAATCCATTTTGCGCCATAAGACATTAATATAATAAGCGTACCAAAAAATAGAATAGCGAAACGGGCGTTACCGAGTACTTCTTGGATATCGTTAAAGACCGCTTTGAGTGGCTTACCTTTTTGGCTGTTTTGATCTGTGGGTTCTTTGTAGAAAAACAGTGCAGGAATAAAGTTAAGCCCGATCCAAAATGCCGACATGATGAACACCCAGTCCCAACTAATAGCGCGCACATATCCAGCAACAAATGGCCCTAAGAACCCGCCGATATTCACCATCATGTAAAAGATCCCGAAGCCTAAACCACGGTTAGTATCATCGGTTGTTCGTGCCACGGTGCCTGTTACTACAGGTTTAAAACATGCGGCTCCGACCGCGACCCCCATAAAGGCAATAAAGAAACCAGTAAAGCTATCAACTTGGCCAAGTAAATAGTAACTGGGACACATAATCGCATAGGCGACCAAGAACATTTTCCGATAACCATAGCGGTCAGCGAGTGCTCCGGTTAGTACAGGGAAGAGGTATAAGAAGAAAGGGATCATTCCCTGTAGTAGTCCACGTTCTTGGTCTGAAAACCCGAGTCCACCTTGATTTTGTGGTGATGTCATATAGAGGGATGACAGCGCGAAGAAGCCATACCAAGCGAGTCGTTCAAATATCTCCATAGTATTGGCAACAAAGAATGTAGGGGGTAAAGGGGAGCGCACAGCTTGTGACATATTATTATCCGTATATTTTATACATTTCTACAAATATAACATAACTGATCCATTAAATGGACTGAATTGTCGGTTTATGAACTTTTTTAGAGAAAAGTCGCAGGGGGGAGTTATGCCAATTGTGAGCAACTCTTTAATGGAGTTAGTATTATGGCTGTTGATCTTCCGATCTTGGTTTTTGTTCGAGCTCAATGATTTTAGGGCAAGGCTGAGCGATGATGCTTAGCGAGCTAAGTGAAAAGTGGTAACGCCCGCTATGTTATCCCCGTTCTATCTGAAAATGCAGCTTATTTGTGGAGAATGACTAAACCCCATAGCTTCTGTTTTTCAACCTAGCTAATAAACTGCGGTCAAAACAACTGTGGAAGATCAACAGCTTCTTGTTTGAGTTTATAAAGCGAAATGTACTGATAGTTGCCTTTGCTGTTGATTCGGTCATAATAGCGCGAATTTTTTAGTTAATACTAGTGTGATAATGATATGGCAGTGTTAGAAATTTTAACGATCCCTGATGCTCGGCTTAAGCGTAAAGCCGAGCCAGTGAAAGACATTGATGCGGTACAGGGATTTATTGATGACTTAATTGAAACCATGTACGACACCGATGACGGCATCGGTCTTGCGGCAACACAAGTGGGTAGTTTACACGCAATTTTGGTTATCGATCTGTCTGAAGAACGTGATCAACCTATGGTATTAATTAACCCTGAAATTGTTGAGTCACGCGGTGAGTTCCAAGGTGAAGAGGGCTGTTTGTCTATCCCTGGTTACCGCGCGAAAGTGAATCGCCATGAAGGCGTTAAGGTCACAGCATTAGATCGCACAGGTGAAGCATTCGAAATTGATACTGATGAGTTTCTTGCGATTGTATTGCAACATGAAATGGATCATCTTAAAGGTATTGTGTTTACCGATCATCTGTCGATGCTAAAACAACAAATAGCGCTTAAAAAAGTGAAGAAGTTTAAATAGTCCATTGACAGCAAACTGTTTCGAGAACGCCCCTCTTTTTAGAGGGGCGTTTTTTTTGGGCTGAAACAACAGGCTTGTTATAGACCATGCAAACGTATATCGAATGCCACATGCGCGGTATTAAGTGATTTTTCCATGCCATATACCAATTGCATTGAAAGTTTGACCATTCAGCATTTTGCCCATTTTTTACTTCAGCCGCACTACGTGAGCCCTTCAGTCTTTCCACTTCTGCTTTGCATTGGCTTTAACCATTTGTTCCACAAGATGCCTTGAATGAAAGCTCTGAACTGAGCATATCTTTAATGGGATTGCTATAAAGCAATGCTTGCGATCTTAACCAAGATAATTATACTGTATGTATATACAGTATTTGTTGTGTTGGAATAAACCCAGTCAAATGTGCAGGTGATCCCTTCAAATAAATACGCTTTTATTACCACAAAAGGTGTAAAGATGGGGCATTCAAGTGCAAAGGCATATTCGATACTGCAAGATATAGCGGCATCAGAGCAGGTTGGCAGTACGCCGCTTTTAAAACCTGTTGCGGATAATGCGAGTTCATTGAGTCAATTATTGGCGCGGCAAGATATTTGGCGTGGGCAGCAGTGGCAACAGCAACAGTTGGGTTATTCAACAGGCTTCGCACTTCTTGATGAACACCTTGCAGATAATGGTTGGCCGCAAGTTGGTGTATGTGAAGTACTGTGTGAGGGGACCGGACAAGGTGAACTGAGTATGGTACTGCCCTTGCTCAGTCAGCTGATTGGCTATGATTTATCACCAACAAAAACCGCAACACAACAGCAAGATACCATGGTTATGCTGGTGGCACCGCCTCATGTTCCTTCTGCTCAAGCATTATTACAACAAGGGCTCGAATTAGCGCGTTTAATTTGGATTGATACCGAAGAGAGAAAAGAGCGTCTATGGGCTATTGAGCAGGCGCTTTCCAGTGGTTGTGTACCGCTAGTGCTGGCTTGGTTAGATAACCTTTCGACCACTGAAGCGAGACGCTTACAACTAGCAGCAGAGAAGGGCGAGTCGTTATGCATGCTCTATTTACCAAGCCGTTGTGCACAGCAGTCACATCCAGTTAATTTACGTTTAGCACTGCAGCGACAGCATTTTTCGGCTAGAAATAGCGTTAATCACCACAGTGCTCATCATGAGTATGCAGACTCAAGTACTGCTGCGCCCACGTTGAAATTGGTACCTAAACAAGCCGCGTTAACCCAATTTTTAAATAGCCACTTAGGTATGACCGAGGTCAATATTATTAAACGTAGAGGAGGCTGGCCTAGCCCTATGTTGAGTTTACCCTTGCTACCGCCACACATTAAGGAAAGCCTACTTGGAGTCGATGTTTACCCGATGCAAAATACCTTATTGAAAGAGAATAGTGCTGTGCAGTTGCACAGCCGCGAACAGTTTGCTCAAGTCCCTGTTGAGACGTTATCGATGAGTAATGAAGAAGGGCTTGCCGATTATAGTGTGGAGTTTAGTCAGCCACTGTTACCGATTACGGCTAGTTATCAGCATGTATTTATCTATGTGACAAATGCGAGTATCGCCATGACAACGCTGACGATAGCCACAACTAGCACAGGTCTTACAAGGCGTCGTACAGACAATCGCATTAAAGAGCACAATGACGCTAATCAGCAACGGGTTTATCAAGACTCGGCACCGGAGCAAGAGTCTGCTTTATTTCTTGAACCTATACGCAGATTAAGCTTACAAGCTACAAGCTCTCTTAAACGCCCTTTTAGTGAGTTTGTGCAGGGCTCCATTGAACAAGGTGACGAGCTTGCCGCTCCCTCGTTCTCCAAGATTGGAAATTACCCTCAAGGTACACTTGAAGGCGCAGCGGTTAGTTCTACTGTTGATTTATGGGTTGAACCTTCTTATAGCTCGTTACCGTCTGTACGCAATTTTTCTCACAAGATCCATTAAAAAGGTCGTTGATTGATATGTTATGGCTGGCCGCACATTACCCGCAATGGGCATTACAATATTTTTGTTATCGTAATGAGCTTGGGCAAAACACGGCTGTATTGCTGTATGAGCCGAAGTCATTGCAAGTGCTTGCGCTTGATCGTCAGAGTGAACAGGCTGGCGTAAAATTGGGAATGAGCCTGTCTACTGCACAAAGTCTAATGCCGTCGGCGATGTTAGTGGAGTTTGATGCCTCTATTAGCCAACAGGCTTCAGATTGGTTGTGCCAATGGAGCTACGAGTTCAGTGCCCGAGTCGTGCCGCTACGCTGCTCATTAACCGTTGAGGTACAAAGTACACCGAGAACTAAGTTTGATGTCGATGAATTTTTACCCGATACACTGTTACTGGAAGTCAGTTCCATGGCACTCATTTTTAATGGTATTGATAAGCTTGTTGAGCAGTATCGTCAACGCGCTAAAGCGTTAGGCTTAGAGGTTTCACTTGCCCTCGCCAAGACTCCTTTAGCCGCTCAGCTACTGGCGTGTGATACTTCAATGGGAAATCTGCAAGCTAAGCCCATTGCTGAAACGTTTAGTCAGAATGACTATCTTAATGCCGATAAAACTTTGCAATTACTTAAACAACTGCCGATTGCTTTATTACCTCTGTCAGATTTTCTACAACAAAGTTTGCACGATATTGGTATTAAATCTTTTGCATCACTGTCTGCTTTACCTGATAAAGAGCTTGGGCGACGCTTCGGAGTCAAATTGTTGCAGTTACTGGCTAAAATATCAGGCAGCTTGCCTCAACCGTTAAGCTATTTTGAGCCAGAAGAAAGCTACCAACAAAAGCTCACCTTACTATATGAGGTTGAATTAATGCAGGGCATTGTTTTCCCCTTGGGGAGAATGCTTAAAGAGATGGCAGGCTACCTACAGTTACGTCAGCTTGCTATTCAACAACTTAAGTTGAGCCTTATCTATCGTGATAGCGAACGAAGTCAGCTCGATATAACTATTCAGTATCCTTTTTCTGAGCATCGTAGTGACCGTTTATTGAGCCTATGTCGTATGCAACTTGAGCGCGTCACTCTGTATCAACCTGTGGTTGAAATGGTTATTTATGTAGAAAAATTTGTGCCGGTAGCCGTATCGCACGACAGTTGGTTTGGACAACAAAAAGAGCAGCAAGGACAGAGGTCAGAAAAAGCGTTGCGGCTAATGGCTCAGCTGCAAGCAAGACTTGGTAAAGCAAAAGTCAAAGGGCTACAGGCTAGTTATGCGCATCTGCCAGAGGATAGTTGGATAGCTACCGATCTGTCAGAGACAGCTAAAGGTCAGTCTATAGCAGGCAAACGACAGCAAGCAGTGTCTGAAACGACACCTGGCTCAAGTGCTCTGTGCGCTGGAGCGTGTCGTCCAAGCTGGCTGTTAACGATGCCAGAGTTGATCGCGGTTGAACAGATTGAGCTTTTAAAAGGGCCAGAAAGATTACAAACCCTATGGTGGCAAGAGCCGCAAATATGTCGTGACTACTATGTCGCCAGCCATTATCAAGGTGGGCTGTGTTGGGTATTTAGAGAGGGGAATCGCTTCTTCTTACATGGCTGGTTTGGCTAATGTACGCCGAATTACATGCTATCTCCAATTATTCTTTTCTTAGAGGAGCCTCTCACCCTCATGAGCTGGTTGAGCAAGCTGCAGGACTTGGTTACCAAGCGATTGCCATTACAGATGAATGTTCATTTGCCGGGATCGTCAAAGCGCATGAGGCAGCTAAAAAGCATCAAATAAAGCTGCTGGTGGGCGCTGAGTTTCTGTTAGCTGAAGGCGTATTTGTAATACTTGCCATGAACCGCAAAGGTTATGGACAGATCAGTCAACTTATCACGTTAAGCCGCCGTCGAGCTGAGAAAGGAGCATACCTATTGCGGCTCAATGAATTGCTGCAGGGCCTAGATAACACCATTTTGCTATGGCAACCACCTTCGCTTAAATCTATCCGTAGCGATCTCGGTGAACTGTCGACTCAAATTGCAGCTTATCAGTCTGGTGTATTAGCGGTGGGACAATCTCTGCAACAGCATTTTTCTCAGCGTTGCTACTTGTTGATGGAACGTAATTTAGTGGCTGGTGAAGCATTAAAAATCCAGCTTTGGACACAAATTGCCATGCAACTGACTATGCCCTGTGTGGCAGCGGGAAATGTACGTATGCATTGCCCACAGCGACAGAAATTGCAGGATGTTCTTACGTGTATTCGATATGGGACTGAACTTGCTCAAGCCGGTGAGTTGCTGCTGGCTAATACTGAAACCGCGCTAAAGCCGGTAGCCACCCTTTATAAGCGTTATCCTAAAGAGTGGATTGAAAATAGTCTATCTATTGCCGAAAGGTGCAACTTTAGTTTGGAGGAGCTTAAATATGAATACCCAAGTGAGGTGGTTCCCAGTGAACTATCAGCAAGTGAATACTTAGCCCAAGAGGTGTATAAAGGTGCATTGCGCCGCTTTAATCATCAAATTCCAGCTAGTGTAACTGCGCAATATAACAAAGAGCTGGTTTTGATTAAAGAGATGCAATATGAGTACTTCTTTTTAACCATTTACGACATTGTTCAATACGCGAAGTCACAACAGATTTTGCATCAAGGGCGTGGTTCGGCGGCAAACTCTGTCGTCTGTTACTGCTTAGGGATCACTGAGGTTGACCCCACTAAAGTTAATATGTTGTTTGAGCGTTTTGTCTCGAAAGAGCGTAATGAGCCACCCGATATTGACGTTGATTTTGAACATGAGCGCCGTGAAGAGATCATCCAGTACATCTATCAAAAGTATGGGCGAGAGCGTGCAGCGTTAGCGGCGACAGTGATAAGTTATCGCTTTAAGAGTGCGCTCGCTGATGTGGGCAAAGCTCTGGGGATCGATAAGCAACATTTAGATCATATCCAGCACAGTATCGATAGACGTGATACTGAAACTGACTGGTTGATACAACTGCAGGAAAAGTCATTGCTGCCTAGCGAAGGGATGGGGAAATACCTATTTCCATTAGTGCAGAGCATTTTGGGGTTTCCAAGGCACCTATCACAGCACGTTGGTGGTTTTATTATCTCCTCAGGCCCGTTAAGTGAACTCGTGCCGGTTGAAAATGCATCAATGGCTGATAGAACTGTTATTCAGTGGGATAAAGATGATTTAGAAAGCTTAGGACTGCTTAAAGTCGACGTGCTTGCACTCGGTATGCTCACTGCCATTCGTAAGTGTTTTGAACTTATTAGCACAGCCACTCATCGTTTTACGATGGACCAAGTCGAGTGGGAGCAAGCTGCTGTATATCAGATGCTGCAGCGTGGCGATAGTATTGGGGTGTTTCAAGTTGAGTCTAGAGCGCAAACCTCAATGCTGCCTAGGCTTAAGCCCAATTGTTATTATGATTTAGTGGTGCAAATAGCCATTGTTCGACCTGGACCTATTCAGGGGGATATGGTGCACCCTTATTTGAAGCGAAGAGATGGTATCGAGAAAGTGACTTACCCCAGTAAAGAGGTCGAGTCAGTATTGTCGCGTACCATGGGGGTGCCTATTTTCCAAGAGCAAGTCATTCAGTTAGCCATGGTTGCTGCAGGTTTTTCTGGCGGTGAGGCCGATCAGTTGCGGCGAGCGATGGCGAGTTGGAAACGTTCAGGAGAGCTACAGCAGTTTGAAGCAAAATTATTGCAAGGTATGCAGAGCCGAGGTTACTCGACAGCATTTTCTAAACAGATCTACCGGCAAATAAGGGGATTTGGAGAATATGGCTTTCCAGAGTCTCACTCAGCAAGTTTTGCATTGTTGGCTTATGTGTCTGCTTATCTGAAATATCACCATCCTGCAGCATTTTGCTGCTCGTTACTTAATAGCCAACCTATGGGTTTTTATAGTCCCTCACAACTTATCCAAGATGTGCAACGTCATGGGGTGGTGGTTTTGGCTGTGTGCGTGAACAAGAGTCAGTGGCAACATACATTGGTGACCATAGCCGGCAATCGTACTGCGATCCGTCTCGGTTTTCGCTTAGTAAAAGGTCTAAACAGACAAGCGATCGAGGAGTTGATTGAGCTGCGACCTGAGCAAGGTTTTTCGCACATAGATCAAATTTATTACTTAGGTATTGCACGCCACGAACTGGAAATCCTTGCCAGTGCTGATGCGTTCAACGATATCGCAGGTCATCGTCATCAAGTTCGTTGGCAATTATCAGCCTGTCAGCCAAGCTTACCGTTATTTGATGATGTGCTAGAAGTACCGCCTCAGAAACGGGCTGACAATCAAGCTGGCTGCACAGATAGTGGATTTAACAAGGTTACAGAGAATACTCTCCCCAGCCCAAGTTTAGTCGAGTCTATGCAGGCTGACTACGCCTATACCGGAGTGACACTAGGCCAACATCCCATGAGCTTATTACGAGATACACCTTGCTTACATCACTGCTCAACTGCTGAGCAATTGGATGAATGCCGCAATGGCCAAGTGGTGACAGTGGCAGGGCTCGTGGTAGGGCGGCAGCGGCCTGGCACCGCATCCGGTGTTACCTTTATTACGCTAGAAGATGAAACTGGCAATGTGAACTTAATCGTTTGGAGCGCAACGGCAAGGGTGCAAAGAAAGGCTTATCTGGTCGCTAAAATCATGAAGGTGACCGGTGTATTAGAACGAAAATCGGGAGTCACCCATGTCGTTGCAGGCAAGTTGGTTGATATTTCTACGGCGCTCAATGAATTAGTGATACCGTCACGAGATTTTCATTAACCACGACCAAGGTAATGATTCACTCACTTAGCAAGGCTCGTATATAATGATCAAGTCGACTGTAAAAGAGAAAAGCTGTTGCAAATTATTCTGTTAACCCATGAGCGAGAAGTTACCCGTCCAACAAATACCGGGCAGCTTGCCATAAATGTGTATCCTGAGCGTTGCAAACGTATTGTTTGGGCGAGAACTGCGCCGGATGAGGCATTATTAAATCTTCTTAAAACAGAGGGCTGCGCTTTATTGTTTCCTGATGAAAACGTAGCAGAAAAAACTGACTTAATTGAATCCGGTTGTACAGAGAATCATCAAAGCGGTATTAGTAAATCGATGCCTAGTACTTTGGTCATTTTAGATGCTACATGGCAAGAAGCGCGTAAGATGATCCGCCGAAGCCCATACCTAAAAGAAGCAAAGAAATATGCGTTACCTAGCGCTCAAGACTCTCGATTTACTTTAAGGCGTAACCAAACTGACGGTGGGCTCTGCACTATTGAGTGTATTATAGCGCTCTATAAGCAAGCCAATATGCCACAAGAGGCCGAAGTATTAACAATAGAGTTTGAAAAAATGCTAAAGCAAGCAAAAGTTTAGCAAACAGCTCTATCATTTTTTTGATTAAGCTGTTTGTATGGATAAGCTTAATGAGGCGCAGTTAAATCACCGTCAAATAGATGCATAGAAAGTGACTTATCGCGCCGCCTAATACAAACAGGTGCCATATGGCATGATTGTAAGGAATGCGTTTAGCGACATAGAATATAACCCCTAAGCTATAAAACAGCCCGCCAGTAATTAACAAGTTAAAGCCCAAAGGCGACATGCCTGCAATCAACTCTTTCATTACTGCAACGCAAAGCCAGCCCATCGCTAGATACAAGACCAAACTGAATACTTTGAAGCGGTTAATAAATAAGGTCTTAAACAGAATACCACCAACGGCCAATGACCAGATTGCAATTAGTACTAAGTTCGCATTCTCATTGCCGGTTTCGCTGTTTAAGCTGAGCAACATTAATGGCGTATAAGTACCCGCAATGAGAAGGTAGATCGCACAATGATCTGCCACCTTAAGCTTATGTTTTAAAACAATATCTGTTGCATTGTGGTAAAGCGTTGAGCAAAGGAAAAGCAGAATGATACTGGTGCAATAAACAATAACCCCGGCCATTTGGACAAAGGTTAAGTGCTCGTAACCTTTGATGATACACATGATTAAGCCTATGACTCCTGCGACTACACCCAATCCATGGCTTAAACTGTTGGCAAGCTCCTCTTTAACGCTATAGCTCGCGTTTGTGACCATATTGGCTTTTGAGGGAAGGGTAGACTCTTGACTCGACATAGGGGGAAACGACTTCTGCTTAAACCACGATTATCTGCAGTCTATCAGCTTTTATCACAAAAGCTATCATTTTAGCGTACACGTGTTCGCTAAAAAGCTGATGTAGTGTATCTATTTGATCTTCAATGCAATTAGCATATATACAGGAGTTCTGTTCAAATGTTGAACTTTTGTAATAAAGCCATCTCTAATGGTATAAACTGCAATAAAATGAAGGTATTTGCTTCAGTTTGGATTAAAGGAGTTCTGAAATTCGTGTGTTTTTACACTCGAATGTAAGCCATTAAGTTACGCATTTTACTGCTTTTTATGGACAAAAAATAAATCATCGGACTGAAAATTTGAAGAGAACTGTTATACCGTCTTTTACGGCGTTTAGCGCTAATGGACCAGCGCTAAATGAATCAAAGCCTAAGCAGCTTTATAACTGCGTAGAGCAAATCTGCGCGAGTAAAGAGCTTGCGAAGGAAGACTGTAAGTCGTTATTAACGGCTGTCTATGCAAACAAGGTTACAGATGAAGTTGCAGAGACTGCGGTGGCAATAAAAAGTACTAAAGATTTTAAGCAGCCATTAAACCCACCGCTGTCATCATCCAGGCATTACCATAAAATTTTATTACTTTTGTTCGTTATTGCTATGCACGTTTTAGTTATCGCAGTAATTAATCAGTTTTGGGTTAAGCAAGATTTGCACTTGTCAGTTCCAACGCCTGTAAAAATTAGTTCTTATCTTTATGTTGCGCCTAAAAAAGCACAGTTAGAGCCTATTGATGACGAAGCAATAGTCAAAACGACAGCAGTTGAAAAAGTACTTGTCGAAAAAACAGCAGTAATAATAGATGAAAAACCTAAGCCGGGTAAATCAACGGAAAGTTTACCTGCTAATGCTCGCCAAACAACGGTAAGTAGCAATACAGAAAACAATGAACTGAGCACTATAGATACAACAGCAAAGACAGCGAGTAAAAACAATCGTTATAGTGCCATGGCTGCGGCGCAGTCATATTTACAACGTCAGAATGATGCGGCGTTAGATGCACTTATTGTCGACAAAGCAAATGAGTACACAGGCCCACACTCTTTGAGCGTAATGGATGGTGACATGGAGGAGTTGGTATTTCCTGAAGTGGATCAATACAGTAAAGTTCCTACTAATGATCATCGACTCGATCCTAACCGAGTCGTGCGTCAAGGCGATACCTGCTATCGGATTGTAAAGACCCCAACTCAGATAAATCCCTACGCTGAAAATATTGGTTTTCCATTCAATTGTGGTGGCGATAAAGTTAAAAAAGCGATTGATGCCGCTATCTCCGCACGGTTAGAAAAGCGCATGATTAGCCGTAAAAATTGATTGTTTGATATGATATTTTTTCACTTAAAAGTAGGCTAACGGTAAGTCTTTTACTTAATTTATTTATTTTTCAAAGTTTTAGTTGAGCTTTTTTTTGATGGCATAACATTGTTTTATTGGGGGCGCCAACTTGTTTCTTAGCCTGAGATAGGATTATACTGCAGCCTCATCTTGTCGGAGTGCCATATGGCTGAGACCGTTTATTCGGGATCCGTTGAACCTGATCAGGCTAGAACCTGCGAAGGAAACAAGCGAAATTTTTGCATTTGTAAGGCTATATTAAAATAGTCAGCTGCAACATTTCGGTGGTTAAGTGTATTTTAAATTGGCATAAAAATGCTGTTTGATTTGCGCTTTCAACATTTACATTCTCAACTCTCCTGACAAGCAACTTCATTTTTATAATAGTGAGTTTGCTAATGTCTAAACGCCGCGAAACCCGAGCTCAGGCTCAACAGTTCATCGATAACTTAAAACCATTACAGCACCCCAATTCTGAAAAAGTATATCTGCAAGGCAGTCGCCCAGATCTAAAAGTGGCTATGCGCCAAATCCACCAAGCTGACACATTGCTTGGAGGTGATGAAAGTAACCCTCAATTTGAAACCAATCCGCCGCTTAAAGTTTATGATTGCGCCGGTGCTTATTCAGATCCAGACGCCAATATTGATGTGCGTAAAGGTTTGGAAAAATTCCGTAATAGCTGGATCATTGAAAGAGATGACACCGAGCAATTGAGTGCAGTTAGCTCAGGCTTTACCCAGCAACGTCTAGCTGATGATGGTTTAGATCATCTACGCTTTGAATCTTTACTGCCTCCTCGCCGTGCAAAAGCTGGTCAGCGAGTCACTCAATTACATTACGCCCGCCAAGGCATTATCACTCCTGAGATGGAGTATATCGCCATTCGCGAAAATATGGCGATGGCTGAAGTTACCGACCCAATTTTGACACAGAAAGATAAGGGAGAAAGTTTTGGCGCCTCAATCAGTGAACCGATCACCGCTGAGTTTGTTCGCAGCGAAATAGCCCGTGGCCGTGCAATTATTCCATTAAACATCAATCATCCTGAAGCTGAACCTATGATTATTGGGCGTAACTTCTTGGTTAAAGTGAACGCCAATATCGGTAACTCAGCAGTAACCTCATCTATCGAGGAGGAAGTTGAAAAGCTGGTGTGGTCTACACGTTGGGGCGCAGACACGGTAATGGACTTGTCTACTGGTCGCTATATTCATGAAACCCGTGAATGGATCATTCGTAACTCTCCTGTACCTATTGGTACCGTCCCTATCTATCAAGCGTTAGAGAAGGTGAACGGTGTTGCTGAAGATCTCAATTGGGAAACGTTCCGCGATACCTTGATTGAACAAGCTGAACAGGGCGTTGATTACTTTACTATCCATGCTGGCGTACTGTTACGTTATGTGCCAATGACGGCAAAACGCTTGACCGGAATCGTGTCTCGTGGTGGTTCCATCATGGCTAAGTGGTGTTTGTCACACCATAAAGAAAACTTTCTTTATGAACACTTTAAAGAGATCTGTGAGATCTGTGCCGCTTATGATGTTTCATTGTCACTTGGTGATGGTATGCGTCCAGGTTCGATTGCAGACGCCAATGATGAAGCGCAGTTTTCTGAGCTGGAAACGCTAGGCGAACTGGTTAAAGTGGCGTGGCAATATGATGTGCAAACCATCATTGAAGGCCCAGGGCATATTCCAATGAATTTAATCAAAGAGAATATGGATAAGCAACTCGATGTGTGTGATGAAGCGCCGTTCTATACGTTAGGCCCACAAACAACAGACATTGCGCCTGGTTATGATCACTTCACTTCAGGGATTGGTGCGGCGATGATCGCTTGGTATGGCTGCGCAATGCTCTGTTATGTGACGCCAAAAGAGCATTTAGGCTTGCCAAATAAAGAAGATGTTAAGCAGGGTTTAATCGCATATAAGATTGCTGCACATGCAGGGGATGTTGCCAAAGGGCATCCTAGTGCGCAAATTCGCGATAATGCATTATCAAAGGCGCGCTTTGAATTTAGATGGGAAGACCAATATAACCTAGGGTTAGACCCCGATACAGCCCGTGCTTATCATGATGAATCACTACCACAAGAATCAGCTAAAGTGGCGCATTTCTGTTCTATGTGCGGCCCTAAGTTCTGTTCAATGAAAATTACCCAAGAAGTGCGAGATTATGCAGCAGCGCAAGAGAAGCAAGCGCTGCAATCTAGCGGCTTAGAGGTAAAGTCTGCTGCTGAATATAAAGCATACAATGAACAAGTCACTTCTACTGGACTATCTGATAGTGATATCAATAGCGGTATGGCACAAATGTCAGCTGAATTTAAAGCCAAAGGTGCCGAGCTTTATCATGAAGCGGATGTTGAACAAAGCGCTAAAGAAACTGCGCTAGAGGATTAAATATGGCGCAGGTTAATACTAACCCTGTGCCAAACTGCAATCGTCCTATTGTGTGGACGATTGCAGGATCTGATAGTGGCGGCGGGGCGGGCATCCAAGCGGATCTGGCGACTATTAATGATTTAGACGCTCATGGTTGCAGTGTAATTACTGCAGTGACAGCACAAAGCTCTGTCACTGTCGCATCCGTTGAAGCGGTATCATCACAGATGTTAATCGCACAGCTTGATGTGTTGGCGGCAGATCTTCCTCCCAAGGCAATTAAAATTGGCCTATTGGCGAGCCAACAACAGATTGATTTTCTGGCTAGCTGGATAGCAAAAAGTCTATTGCACTGGCAAAACCGTGGCTTAACGGTTGCGGTTATTCTCGATCCGGTGATGGTGGCGACTTGTGGAGACGTGCTTACGGGGGCAGAAACGCTCGACTTTACGCCATTCAAGGGACTGCTGACATTAATAACTCCTAATGTTAGCGAGCTTGCCACGTTAGCAGGGCGCGAATTGCTAACTGCAAAGCAGAGCGTTCAGGCTGCTCAAGCTCTAGCCATTCAATTACAAACCTCAGTACTCGCTAAAGGCGGTGATATTGGCCCGAATTGGCATAAAAGCTACGCTCGGGATTTGCTCGTGTGTCATCAAGTGGCTGGTGTTTCGAGTATGCATAGTGAGCAAGCCTTTTGGCTTACTTCTCGCAGAGTCGAGACTGAGAATAACCATGGCACCGGCTGTACACTGTCATCGGCAATTGCCACCGTTATGGCCCATGGCTTTGTATTAAATGACGCGGTAGTGGTTGGGAAATCTTATGTTTCTCAAGGATTAGCTCGAAGCTACCAGCCTGGAAGTGGTCCCGGCTGTTTAGCGCGCTGCGGCTGGCCAAATGAGCTGCCTGTTTATCCATTTATCGAGCTGCTTAGTGAAATAAAAGCCGTTAGTGGTGTTAATGAGTTGAGCGTTAGTGCTTTTAAAGCAGTAACCGAACCATTGGGAGTTTACCCAGTGGTTGCTGAGCTTGATATGTTGCTGCAACTGCTTAAAGCGGGAGCGAAGACGATTCAGCTGCGGGTTAAGGATCCGACCGATCCGCAACTTGAACAAAAAATAGTGCAGGCTATTGCCTTAGGGCGAGATTATAAGGCTCATGTATATATCAATGATCATTGGCAGCTAGCGATAAAGCACCAGGCATATGGGGTTCACCTCGGCCAAGAAGACCTTGTAGTGAGTAACTTACAGCAGCTAAGTGAAGCTAATATCGCACTGGGTTTATCGAGTCATAGTTACTTTGAGATTTTGCTAGCGATGCAACACAAACCATCCTATATCGCTTTTGGGCATATTTTTCCGACAACGACGAAGCAGATGCCATCCGCGCCCCAAGGGCTTGATAAGTTAGCTCGCTATGTCGACTTGATGCAGGGCGAGCTGCCGATAGTGGCGATTGGCGGTATCGACTCTGGTACGATCGCTAAGGTGAAACAAACCGGTGTGGATGATATCGCAGTAGTGCGAGCTGTCACGCAAGCGACACATCCAGAGCAGGCCTACCAAGCCTTAGTCAACCAGTGGACCGAGGGAGCTGATAATGACGCTCTCTGATAAGGACTTTTTGCACTACTCACGGCAAATTCTTTTGCCTGAGGTGGGTGAGCAAGGCCAGAGTACTTTTAATCAGTCCCATATATTGATTATTGGTGTTGGGGGCTTAGGTACTTTGGCGGCGAATTACCTTGCAGCTGCAGGCATAGGCAAAATAACACTGGTTGATGGCGATGTTATTGAACTATCGAACCTTCCTAGGCAGTTACTGTTCTCCAAAGAGGACTTAGGCGCCAATAAAGCGCAAGTTGCAGCCACAAAACTGATGCGCGCTTATGAAGATTGTGACATCGACAGCCACAGCGAATACCTAAGTGCAGCCAATATTGATGAGCTGTTTGGTCGCAAGCATTCTAAGTTTGATCTATTACTCGATTGCAGCGACAACTTTGCTGTGAGGCAACTGGTTAATCAACAAGCTTTAAAGTATGGGATCACTTTAGTGTCAGCATCCGCTGCTCACTTTCAAGGTCAGCTATTGAGTATTAACCAACAAATTGCTCCCGAATCGGGTTGTTATCAGTGTTTATATCCAAGCGATATGAGTGTGAGTCAAACTTGCCAAACGATCGGCGTGTTAGGCCCTATGGTCGGCACGTTAGCCTCAATGCAGGCATTAATGAGTTTGAATCTATTGCTAGAGGCTGAGCTTAGACCGTTATTAGATGAGGATGCGGACACAGCAAACACTAGTGGCTCTCAATTACTCGGAAAGTTATTCCGCTTTGATGGTGCAAGGTTTGTGTGGCGACAAGCATCGCTTTTACGCGATCCCAACTGCAGTGTCTGTAGCGTTTGAAGCGTTTCACTCCGAAGTTGATTGCTAAACAGAATAAGGAAAATGAGAAATGATTAGCATTTTTTTAAATGATGAAGCGATGAATATCGCTACTGGATCATCTTTAACTGATGTATTACAGGGTCAAACCATCGCTGAAAACGGCGTAGCTTTAGTACTCAATTCTGAAGTTGTACCAAGAAGTCGTTGGCCGCATATCATGTGCCAGCAAGATGACACGCTAGAAGTTTTTTCCGTTGTCGCTGGAGGTTAGTGATGTTGAAAATTGGTGATACTGAGTTTAGCTCTAGACTGTTTACAGGCACAGGTAAATTTGCTGATGAAAAGACGATGCTCGCGGCGATTAGCGCTTCAAGTTCGGAGCTTGTCACACTAGCGGTTAAGCGGCTTGATCTTAAAACGGGCAGCGATAATATTTTAAAGCCACTGCAACAGCGTGGGGTAAAATTACTGCCAAACACAGCTGGTGCTCGCAATGTTAAAGAGGCCGTTTTTGCAGCGCATTTATCTCGAGAGATGCTGGGGACTAATTGGATAAAACTTGAGATCCATCCTGATCCAAAATACCTGATGCCCGATCCTATCGAAACATTGGCCGCTGCACGGATTTTGTGTGAGCAGGGCTATGTGGTGCTGCCCTATGTCCACGCTGATCCCGTCTTGTGTCGACGCTTAGAAGAGGTCGGTTGCGCCGCAGTGATGCCACTAGGAAGCCCTATAGGCTCAAATCAAGGTTTAGCAACAGAGCCGTTTTTAAAGATCATCATTGAGCAGTCACAAGTGCCAGTAGTGATTGATGCTGGAATTGGCGCGCCATCACAAGCGACTAGCGCGATGGAACTGGGCGCTGATGCGGTACTGGTTAACACTGCGATTGCGAGCAGTGCCGATCCCGTTGCTATGGGTCAATGTTTTGCACAAGCCGTAGATACTGGCCGAGCTGCATTTAATGCCGGCTTAGGAAGTGTCAGCAAACAGGCAAATAATACCAGTCCATTAACGGGTTTTCTGAATGTTTAGCCGCTTATATACCCAAGCTAGCCAGAAGGTAGCATCATGAGTTTTGTCGATGAGTTCAAAAAGCTGTCACGTAGTGAATTACAGATATCTTTGTATTCAACGACTAAACAGGATGTAGAGCAAGCACTGCAAAATCCTGAGGGCAATTTATCGAGTTTACTGGCATTGCTATCGCCAGCAGCTGAGCCATATCTAGAACAGATGGCGCAGCGTTCTGTAGCACTTACCAGACAACGATTTGGCGCGAGCCTTGGCATGTATATTCCGCTCTATTTATCGAACTTATGTGCCAATGAGTGTGACTACTGTGGTTTTACCATGAGTAATAAGCTTAAGCGTAAGACTTTGTCTGAAAAGGAGTTACTTAAAGAGCTCTCTCTGGTCAAGAAAATGGGCTATGACTCGATATTGTTAGTCTCCGGTGAGCATGAAACCAAAGTTGGTATGGACTATTTTAAGCAGATGTTACCGTTGGTAAAACAGCAGTTTAGTCATGTTGCGATAGAGGTACAGCCGCTTGAGCAAACAGATTACCAATCTTTGATTGAAGATGGACTTGATGCGGTAATGCTTTACCAAGAAACCTACAATCCAGTCACCTATGCTAACCACCACACCCGTGGCAAGAAGAAAGATTTTAGTTATCGATTAGAGTCCCCAGAGCGAGTCGCTAGAGCTGGGGTCGATAAGATTGGCTTAGGCGTTTTACTCGGTCTCGATGATTGGCGCTTAGATGCTCTGCTAATGGGTCACCATTTAGCCTATTTAGAAAAGCACTATTGGCGCAGTCGTTATAGCATCTCATTACCCCGTTTACGCCCCTGCACTGGTGGCGTACCGCCTAAGGTTGAGTTGACCGATAAAGGATTAGTGCAGATGATTTGTGCTTTTAGATTGTTTAATCAACAACTTGAAATTAGTTTATCTACCCGTGAAAGTCCTGCGCTGCGTGATAATCTGTTCGCACTTGGTGTAACCAATGTCAGCGCTGGTAGTTCAACACAACCTGGTGGCTATGATGAACCCAACTCTCAGCTCGATCAGTTTGAAATAAGTGACGAGCGTACTCCGATGGAAGTCGCTACAGCAATGAGTGTTCGAGGCTTAAACCCTGTGTGGAAAGACTGGGAGATGGGGTGGAAGTAAAAAGTAGGTTGGGCTGATACTAAGATAAATGTGTAAATTATTGTTAGCGGATAAAAGGGAAACAGAGTGAATATAGAAAAGATCTCAATTGATAAACTCGATGACTTAGTGCCTTTGTTTGATCAATACATGGTGTTTTATAAGCAAGCTTCTGCACCAACTAAGTATCGTGACTATTTAAAAGAGCGTTTGGGTAATGGAGAAGCGACAGTCTTTATTGCCTATAGCGATAATGAACCCGTTGGGTTTGTGCTTAATTATCACACGTTTTCTTCTGTTTCATTAGCAAGAGTGATCGTTCTTAACGACCTATTTATCTGTGCATCACATCGGCAGCAAGGTATCGCGAATAAGCTGATTGAAAACGTTATAGGGTTAGCTAAATGTACTCACTCTGTACGAATTGACCTCGGTACCGCTATTGATAATTACGCCGCGCAAGCATTGTATGAAAAGATTGGTTTTATTAAAGATACGGAGTACTTTTCATATAGCCTACCAGTTGCTTAAATGACTTTAGCCAAGGTGTTTTTTTAATTTGCTGTAAACATCAGCAGGGGTGATGGGCTTAAAGATATAATCTTGAGCGCCTAACCTTAACGCTAAGTTTTCATCTGAATTTTCATTTAAGCTACTAATAATAATGACTGGGATCGCACGAGTTAAGTCATTATCCTTGATGTCTTTTAGCACTTGATAACCATTTTTATCTGGCATCATGATGTCGAGGAAAATACAGTTTGGTTGCAAACTGGTGGCAAGTTCTGTGGTTTGAATGCCTGAATTAGCTGTGGTGACATGATAATCATCACCTAATATTGACAGTAAAAGGCTTGAGCAGATTGGGTCGTCATCAATCACTAATATTTTGGGTTTTTCCATAGTCAGATTTACCTTTATTTCATATCTAATGATTTAGTTTTTACCGTATCATTTTAATCTGTTAGTGGCTAATTTTAAAAGGGCTTAAGTGGCTAAATAACTCGTTTTTTATAGCTAGATCATCAGTGTGACAGCCCTTTATTTTTAGGGCATTTAGCTAAATATGCGAAATACTACACTAATCTACTTGTACTCGTGCTGAACGGTCAACTATATGTAATACCAACTGCATGAAAAGTTTGACCATTCAGTGTTTTGCCAATTTTTTACCTTAGCCGTACTGCGTGAGCCCGTCAGTCTTTCCACTTCTGCTTTGTAATGGCTTAAAAGGGAATAACCATTTCTTTACCAATACGCTTTGAATTGAAAAGATTGAGGGGCGCTGAACGGGTCAAATACTAATGCAATTGGTATAAGTTACTACAATTTGAGAGCTAGTCATAAAGCACTGTTAACGTCGATGAATGTCTATATGAGTATAGTTGGTTAACTTATTGGAACCGTTAATTATGTTGATAATCACTGTACATTTTTAATACGTTACTTGATAATCTAAGTACTTATTCCAATTGAGCGCTGTTATGCAAATACCTCCTAGTATTATTTCAGGACACAATGGCTTTCAAAGTGCGCAGTCTGATTTAACCCAAGCAACTGTGGATGTTGCTAGTTCAAGTCAGTCCGCTGTAGCGACAACAAGTGCAAGTGTTGGCGATAGTAGCGCAGATATAAATACCGCGCTTATCAATGCCACTCAGGCTGTCCATCATGCCGAAGCATCGGCTGAAGTCATTGAAGCTTCTTCTGAGATGATTGGCACAATCATTAATATCAAAGTCTAGTAATAGAAAAACGCTCTTGCGAGCGCCTTGGCCTTGGTTAAGTGGTTTCAACTTGATGATGAGTTTTAAATAATCGCTCTATCACTTCACTTGCAGGACCTTGTTTATCACGGTTGGGGATCACTAAGCTAAGTGTAGCTTTGCGTTTTGTTGACCCTTTTAAGTTGAGCTTTTTCAACTCACCACTTTCAATCGCACTTTTCACTAAAGCTTCTGGTACCCAGCAAAAGCCTAAGCCCTTTTTTAATATCACGATGGCTTCGTGAAAATTTGCGACGGTCCAACGCTGCTCTGCCTTAAGCCAGCCTAGATCTGCATTAGGACCTTGGGAGGTATCTTTGATCACAAGCTGCAAATGTTGGGCAAGTGTTTGGTCTTCTTCGATGACATCGTACTGAGCTAATGGGTGGTTAGAGTGGCATACAAGACTAAAGTTGATGTCCACTAACGGCTCGGCTAAATATCCCTTAGGCGGTGGCCCCCCACAAATAGCAATATCAACCGTTTCGTTACGGATAAGTTCCGCCGTTCCTGTTAAGACGGTATCAAGCACAGTGACTCTTGTACCACGGCTTACGGGATAGAAGCGGCTGAGGACATCAACGAGATCATCCATTGGATAGATGATCTCGCGGGCGATTGTTAGTGACGGTTCCCAGCCTGTTTCCAGGTTATTGGCCAACAACTCTAATTCAGACACCGATTGGGTTATGTGCCGAGAACGACGAAGCAACACTTCGCCGCATTCTGTGAGGTAGGCTTTTCGGCCTTTGACCTCAAGCAACTGAACTCCCAACTGAAATTGAAGCTTAGCGACAGCATGATTAAGTGAAGATTGGCTTTTGTTCAACTTTTCTGCTGCTTGGGCATAGCCACCATAATCGACTACAGCTTGGATAATTCGCCACTGCTCTAATGTTGATTTTGCTCTGTCCATTACTTAGCTTTCACCTGTTTTGGCAGGTACTTCTTGGTTGCTTTTAGCTCTGCAAGGTGAGGGCCTCGGTGAAGTTTCTCAGGCCAATCCAGCAACATCATTGCTAACACGTTTCGATGTTCACCCATGACGAGATCTGGATTACCGCGTGGTGAAGGGATGATCTGCTCTTTTTTGTTGAACGCGTTGACGATATGCTGCTGGGTTTTGGCCACGACCGGGTTATCTGCTTGCCCAGCTAATAGAAAGCTAATACCGACCTCTGCAATGATATCATCTGTGGCGTCTTTTAAAATCCGATCAATATTTTGCTCAAAATGATCTAATATCCAGGCGAACTCTTTAGCATCAACATTATGTTGGTAATACTCACTGGCTGCGAATATAAAATGAGTCATACCGTAGAGTTTGTTTCGGTATTGCTTTTTATCTAGCTCACTGTCTTTGCTATCAGGATAAACTCCAATGAAGGCCGTTTTGTAGTCAGCTAAGTAATCTCCAACGCCAATTTGCTTAGCCCAGTAAACATAGTTAATCAACTGAGCAGCCCAAGTTTCAATCATGGCTTTATCTGTTAGGCCAGTTTTCAAATCAGCTTTTTTTAGCGTTTCAATTAGCTGCTCATGACAAGGACCGGTTAAATCAAATTCATCAATGCGACTGGAGTAACGTAATAACACATCGGTATAGAAAATAAACTCAGGAAATGGCTTTAATGCTTTTTTACGTGCTTTGGCACGAGGACCTTTTCCTAATACAGAGATAGCCTTATTAGCTTCATTGCTAATAAAATCTTTCTTATCCAGATTACAAGCGTAAAAAGCTTGTGCCTCAGTAACTGCATAAAGGTCGACTAATGCGGCGTTAGCGTATTTTACATCGCCAGTCATACGGTATTGCCGAATACCATAATGACCTTGAATACGTGGCGGTAGCTCAAACAGGTGCTTTTCAAGATTTGCTTTTATAGCATGATAGACTTCAGCGTTTTCTGCTTCAGTGACTGTTGGCGCGGCAATACTACTGGCGCAAAAAAGTGCAGCTGCTACTGTGCTTATTCTGAGCATCGAAGCCATGTTGAATCCTTTTTATAAGTGAATCGGCGTTAATGGGTAAACCTACAAGCATTGTTAGAACTGTTTCAATGCTATTTGATGCCTCATTAACAACTAACGTATCAAAAACGGCAGCTTGGTCTTGGCAGTTTTTGGTGGACTGATAAATATACTCTGCTACTTTCTGTTGCCATAACTTTTGGTAGTAAAGCGGTCCCTGGTAAACAATAGCGCTAAATGTGTAAGGTGCGTCTGCGGTCTTATCCCAGTATTTACCAAAACTAAGATAAAATTGCTGATGAGGATCAAATGAATTTTTTTGTTGATGCGCTCTATATAGGTTTACCGCAATTTTAGCTCTAAAAACATTAAGTTGTTCTGAGTATAGTTGTAAAACGGCTTCACGAGAGCCGTCTTTTACCAGTGGAAGCATTCTATCTGCTAGCCAGTTTTCTAACCATAGCGCATCCAAGTTACTGCTATCGTTTGTTTCGCTTATGGTATTGAGTAAGTAAAATTGCTGCCCTTTAGCTAACTTTGTGATTGCGGTTGAGATAGCTTTTATCGCTTGTTTTTGCTGCTGATATTTAGCAAGCTCGGTAGGGAATGACAACTCAATTTGGCCAAATTGTTGTCCAACCACCAACTGTCTTATTGGTTTTACCGTAACTTTTTTACTTTCAGATAAATAAATGTCGCCTAGAAGGCGGTTTCTATGCCATAGCCGTATTGTTTTGTTATTAATCCAATCGAAACGAACTTCAAGGGCCAGCAACTCTTTTTCGACCGCAAATAGCCACTTTGTAGAATCCATGCTGCTGACCTTTGTCGCCGGAGCATTGGCAAGTTCGTTGCCGATATTCCAAGGTGCAATGGCAATATTATTAGTTTGAGTCATTAAAAATTGCTCAACTAACTCAGGAGAGTGCAGCATCTGCCGCTGTAATAGGTATTCACTGTAACTAGCAAAACCTGCCTGCATAGCTTGTTGCTGTCTAAGTTGTCTAATAGTTGCTAACGCGAGCATATTCTTGCCAGAGGCTCGAGCTTGATATGCTTGCCAGACTCGTTTTCTACATTGCTCATCGGCCTGTTTAATCAAGTAACTGGCCAATGAACCGTTAAAATTTTTGATTACTGGATCAGTACTAGGCTTAGAGATTTGGCAGCTTGAGTCGGAAATATTTAAGCTAAGTGCTTGCGAGCTTATCTCTTGTTTAAAGGCGGCTTGAGCTGTATGCAGTTGTGCTTTGAGTTTCGGGGACATACTGCTCTTTGATAAGTGATTTATCCGTGTTAGCAGTGCACTTATCTGTGGTTGTTGGTTTTTAGCAAGGCTAAACTGTATCGATTGGAAAGGGACTGAATCTAAGTAAAGTGCCAGCTCATCAGCAAGGTAGAGTTGGCACTGCAATAGCAGCTCCCTATCAGCATAAGAAAGCGGGAAGTGGCGATAATACTTAATACGGTCATTGATATTGAAAAAGCCAATAAGCTGCCGTTCAAGGGTTATTGCATTGCTCTTGCTATCTAAGCTTGGGTCGATGGCTAGCGTTGGAAAATCGAAGCGAAGACATTGCTCCACTAAGAGAGGGATTGGAGATACGGCAGCATAAGCTGCCGTATTGACCAAACTTGTAAGGACAATAAAGAGTCCTACAAGGTGTATTTTTAATTTAGCTGGTAGCACTAAAATGTATTTTTGCATATGCCACACGTTCTTCAACTGACATATTATGATTTTTCATCTGCTCAACATGGCGTAAATTACCTAAAATCCCTCGGCCATTGGCGATTTGAATCGCCAAGCCTGGTCGAGCATTTAGCTCAAGTAATAATGGCCCTTTATATTTGTCGAGTACCATATCGGTTCCCAAGTAGCCAAGTTCTGACATTTCATAAGCTTTAGATGCCGTATGTAACAATGTGTCCCATTGTGGAACTTGAATCGCTGTTAGCTCTTTTTGAGTGTCGGGATGTAAAGCTATCGGTGTATCAAACTGCACAGCATGCAGTCCCTTACCGGTCGCTATGTCAACACCCACTCCAACAGCCCCTTGGTGTAGATTCGCTTTACCGTCAGATGCTGCAGTGGATAAACGGATCATCCCCATAATTGGGAAACCTTTAAACACAATAAGCCGAATGTCTGGCACTCCTTCATAGGAATAGCCATCAAATACAGGATCAAACTGTATTAGCCCCTCTACAATGGCGACGTCTGGATTGCCACCTAGAGAGAACAGCCCACTAAGCACGTTAGAGACATGGCGGTAAACTTCTGAAGGGGTAACTTCTTGGCCATTTGGCTTGTAATAACGACCATTTTCTACCTTTGTGACAACTAAGATCCCTTTACCGCCAGAACCTTTTGAAGGCTTAATGACGAAACCATCTTTGTCATTAACCATTGCTGGTATCTCACCAATTTCATGTTGTTCTATAACCGTACCAATAAGATCGGGTACGGCAATATCATTGGCAAGCGCTAACTGTTTTGTCGTTAGCTTATCATCGACTCGTTTATAGAACTTACGCGGGTTATATCGGCCAATATAGTCGATATTACGTTTGTTCATACCCAAAATACCGCCTCGGGCAAGTGCTGAAGGGTTTGCGAGAAACATATTATTCTCCAGCCAGAGGCTTAAAGCGTTTTAGCTCAAGCAAGCGGTAACCTGTGTATTGGCCCATCAATAGTACCAGCGCCAAAATGACTAGGTGGATCCCTAAGAAGTTAAACACCCAATGTTGTACCCAAGTCGCACTCATCGCTAGGTACGCCAATGTCGCAACGAATAGACTGCCGCCACCTTGAATAACAACTTCTTTGGCGCCTTCCTCTTCCCACAGAATAGACATTCTTTCAATTGTCCAAGCTAAGATGATCATTGGGAAGAAGGTAATTGTTAGCCCTTCGCTTAAGCCAAATTTATATGAGAGTAGAGTAAACAAGCCAATAATGCCGATAACCACGATAATGACCGCCGAGATCCTGGATATGAGCAACAGGTTGAGCTCAGACAGGTATGAGCGGATCATCAGGCCGAAGGCAACAATCAACAGGAAGCCTATTAGGCCAGTAAAAAGAGTCGTTTGTATAAACGCCAACGCAATAAGCACTGGCATAAAGGTACCAGAGGTTTTAATACCGATTAGTACTCGTAAAAATACCACCATCAAAACCCCGATTGGGATCAGTAAAATGCCCTTAAACAGGCTCTGCTCTTCAAGTGGTAATTGATACAATGAAAAGTCTAATGCATTGTCATTTTTCATTACATCGATCGCGGTAGCGAGCGCTGAGCGAGTATCTTGCAACATAGAGAAGTTAACTTGAGAGTTTACCCCACCAATGACGTCGAGAACTGACTTTCCTGAGCGATCCCACAACAATAGATTGTCGGGTCTTCCTTGGCTACCATTTGCAGGATTAAATAGATGCCATTCACCGTCATTATAGACTTCAACAAATGTTGACAGCTGTTGTCTGCGGCGTTGATCTTCAAGGAATAAACCGCTGACTTCTTGAGCCGGAATGCCCTTGCTGTGCAGCATTCTGATAAACAGCTTACTTGGTGAATTACCCGCTAGAAGGAGTTCAATATTCTGGCTACGCTCTTCTGCATTGAGATCTTTATTGAGTTGTTGTGCGAACGAAAGGTTAGTTGCACTTTTTGCCCAAACTTCTTCTGCAGCCTGTGCAGCTGCAGCGCTTTCAGTTGCAGGCCACATGTATGCTGTTGGTGCATCTGGTTCAACGTCTGTGAGCAATTGTGTTTGCCCCGTTGGGATCAATGTGACTTTATAATACAGATCTTGGCGGCCTGACGCACTTCGAATAGACCATACTGCGCGACGATCAGCCTTATTGTTGGTGATAGTCAAACCATAACCAGGTGAAGTGGCGTTTTCCACTAAGATCTCATAAGCTGGATCTTCTGGTAAAGAGAAAGAGACTTCAGCGGGTTCCGATGTACCTTGAAAGCTGACTTTAGCGTCTACTGCCCAGCTCTGCACTTGTTTACCGGGTAAAAATGGCACGCTATGCTCAATGCCGCGATAAACGCTTGCAGAGATCCCTGCAATAAAGAGCAGAGCAACCAAAATATAAAAAGGCTTTCTTGAATGCATTAGTATTAGTTCCTATTATTTAGAAGCAGACGATGCGCTGCCGCCTTTCTTCTTACCGTGAATGAAGGTCTGACCTACATCTACCACGGCGATGTCTTGCATAAATTTGCGTCCCAGCAATAACGGGAATTCTAAATGACTACGATCAGTTAGATTAAGGTCTGTTTCCGCTTTATATTTACCTATCTCTAGGTGGGCATGGATAACTGGACGTCTGTCGGTTTTATCATCCGCTTCTTTGATTCTTACAAAGCGTTCAACTTTTGATTCGAATGTTTGTGCTGGTTGCTTTGCACCGTTGGTAAATACGTCAAAACGCACCCACTGGCTACCATCACGTTCAAACAAAATAATATTGTGAGCATCGAGCGACGACGATTCTGCACCGGTATCGATGCGTGTATTAAAGCTGGCTTTTAATTCATCAACGAAGACATTTTCAACTGCGCCTAGAATAAACTTACCTTGCAGCGGAGAAGGAGGGCATTGTGCTGGAGTGATAACCGGCACGACGGCAGTGTTGTCTTTCTTTAGCGTAGCGACTTGTGCATTGAGCTGCTCTAACTGAGCCGATAACGTTGCCATGCTTGCGGTTTGTGTCTGTTTGCAAGAATCAATTGCATTAACAATATTAGTTTCTTGTTGGTTTAAACTGGCTTCTAGCACAGTTGCATCAACAGGTACGGGTTTGTTTGCATCTTTAGTTGATGCACAACCAGTGATTACGGTTGCGATGGCGGCGATACAAATTATCTGCTTAAACATAGTGCTTCCCATTACTATCGGCTAGATTAAATCTTTATTTGGTTGGTTCTTGGTTGCGATTATAGTTGCTCTCTTTGGAGCGGGATAACCTTCAACGGTAAGGCTAACATCATTAGGATCTAAATAATCAACTAATGACTCATTAGGCATCCAATGAGTACTTCTTTGCTCTGCTAGAGAGGTGACATCAACATCTACACAGCGGATGTTGATAAAATCACTCTTTTTAAGCCATAACATCAGCGCTTTTACTGAGGGTAAAAACCACACATTGTTCATTTTTCCATAGCGATCTTCTGGCACAAGAACAGTATTCTCGTCGCCGTCTATGACCAAGGTTTCTAAAACGAGTTCCCCACCAGTTCTTAATTGATCTCTTAGCTGAATGAGATGATCGATAGGAGAACGGCGATGATAAAGCACCCCCATCGAGAAAACGGTGTCAAATGCGTCAAGTGGCGGCAGTTCTTCAATACCTAAAGGTAGGAAGTGAATAGGGTGCTCATTACCTGCGATTCTTTTTACGGCTTCAAACTGGCACATGAACATCGGTGAAGGATCGATTCCGACCACATGTTTAGCGCCATCTCCCAGCATACGCCACATGTGATAACCGCTACCGCAGCCAACATCTAGCACTGTACGATTTGCTAAAGGAGAAATATGTGGCGCAATGCGCTCCCATTTCCAATCTGAACGCCATTCGGTGTCTATTTCAACACCATGAATAGAGTAGGGGCCTTTACGCCAAGGCTTGAATATAGCGAGCAAGTTTTCGAGTTTTTCGCGTTCACCTGCACTGAGTTGCTTACCAGAACCTATGGTAACACTGGTCTTAAAATCGACAGTGTCGGGCTGTGGGTAGTGTAATTTATTAAGTACTTTTTCCCATTTAGGAAGCGAGCCATGCTTATGCTCACGCTGCCACTGGCCTAAAATAGCCGGTAGCGTTTCTAGCCAATGTTGTAAGCTAGAGTCTGAAATTTGTTTATAAAAAGAACTAAAACTTATCACTTAATTGCCACCATAGATGCAAAGTTAAAACATTGGAACCAAACACTAAATTGGCTAAATCCCTGCTGCTTTATTCGTAATTCATGTTGTTGAAGCGTGTCAGGCTTCATGACGTGCTCGAGTGAGCTTCTTTTTTGGCTTATCTCTAACTCACTGTAACCATTTGCCCTTTTGAAATCGAGATGTAAATCATCTAATGTCGATTGTATTTGGTCTTGCTCGAAATAAAGTTTCTCTGAAAGCACCAATAAACCACCTGGCAGTAAACCATCGTAGATTTTTTTGAGTAAACTTTGTCTATGTTCAGGCGCTAAAAATTGCATGGTAAAATTGAGGATCACTAACGATGCATTTTCAATTTCAATATCACGGATATCACCACAAACTAACTTAACAGGTGTTTCACTGACGTAGGCTGACAAGTTCTCTTTACAGCGCTCAACCATAGATTCACTATTATCAACGGCGATAATCTGGCAATTACGGCCCTCTACTCGGCGACGTACACTTAAAGTCGCGGCGCCTAATGAACAGCCAAGATCATATATTTTGCTGTTTGGAGTTGCATATTTTTGTGCCAAATCTCCAATAGTATTAATGATTTGCCCATAGCCCGGTACCGAACGACGGATCATATCATTAAACACTCCAGCAACTTTATTATCGAACTGAAAGTCGCTGACTTGTTGGTAAGGTTTCGCGTATAAGTCGTCTTGTGAAGATTTCATGTGATCAAATAGTGGGAGTTCAACTCTTTATTCTAGCTAAACATATCCGTTACCAGCAAGACTAGTACTGGAAATTCCTGATAAAATTTTGTCTAATAGCCTTATTAATACAAATTATTTACAGATGTTTGACCTTTTATAGGGATTGTAATTGAAATATAACGCTTACGTGTTGCTGATTGTTTTATCACTCTTTTATACCTATCCAGTGTTTTCGGCTCAATATGATAACAACAGACCATTGTTGATATCGATGAGTAACGATTCTTACCCATTTCAATTTGTTGATGAAAGCGGTGTTGCAAGCGGTTTACTGGTAGATTACTGGTTGCTTTGGGCGAAGACAAACCAACGTAATATTGAATTTAAACCTGCAAATTGGCAGCAGTCTTTGAAAGATGTCGAAAATGGTTTAACCGATATCCACATGGGGATGGCTAATACCTTATCTCGGCGTAACGCTTTTGATTTTGCACAATCGATTAGTAAAGTCCAAAGCTACCTCTACATAAATAAAACCCTTGCTAACGCAAAAGAGCTCTCACAGATGAGCCCATATAGAATCGGGGTTGTTAAGGGTGCTGCACATATCGAATTATTGCAGCAGAAACTAACGAATGTGTCATTTGCTTATTATGACACTCGCAAGCAACTTATTGACGCGGTAAAAGCCAACGAAATTTATGTTTTTGTTGGACTAGAGGGCTATCTACAAGAGAGCAAAGTTAGCCAAGAGATGCTGATGTCATTCCCGTTTAAGAGTCGAATAAAGCTTGATGAGTTATCTTTCTACCCTGTGGTTAAAAAGGGGAACGCCTCTATATTGCACCCTATCATGCAGGGGTTTAACCAAATAGAACAAGCGGAGCTTAATGGGATTAAGCGAAAGTGGTTGGGGATCCAACGTGGTCAAAATGAAGTGATCATCGCTATGCAAACTGGTGTTGAGCCTTATGCTGATCTGGGCCCTAATGGCTTACCACATGGACTGCTGGTTGATATTTGGAAGCTGTGGTCGGATAAAACGGGCTTGCCAGTAAGGTTTATCGCTGGTGATATGAAGCAAGCAATAGATAATGTCAAAAAGGGCACCGCGGATGTACAACTTGGCTACCCAGAAAGCGAATCGATGAAATCAGGCCTTAATCGGGCACATCTTATTTATCAAGTTAGCAGTCGATTATTCACCTATAAAAAACAGTATAAGACAATGGCTGAGATGAAAGGCAAGGTATTTGCTGTTGCTCCAACCTCGCCCTATTTAAGCGAGTTGATAGAAGCGCTACCTGATTCGGATTTTCGCTATCTTTCAAATGTAGAAGATATGATTCAAGCAACCGAGTCTGGTGAAATTGACGGTTTTGTCGCTGCATCTGCTTGGACCCAACATTACTTGTTGTTGAAACAGCGCTGGGAGGATTTTTACCCATTTCCAATACTGCATTTTAAAACGGACTTGTATGCCCTAAATAGAGGCAACGACCTTGGATTCTCTGAACGCATCGCGACAGGTTTTAACTCGATGACATCAGCAGAGTTAGCTGCAATCGAAGCCAAGTGGATTTTGAACCCACAAGATCGGATCTATTCAGCGACCAAAGAGCTATTACTATTAAACGCTAAGCAACGTGCCATGATAAAAAGCCTAGGGAAGCTAAAAGTTGGCTTTGTTAATAACTGGGCGCCTATGGAGTATAAAAATACACAGGGCCAATACGCAGGAATTAACAGTGAAATCTTTAGCATCATTGGCAGCGAACTGGGGTTAAAATTCGAATACATTGAATTTAGTGATTGGCAAGCATTGCTAGATGCTTTGCTAAAGGGCGATATTGATATGTCTGGTAGTATTGCTGCAACCACAGAACGTGAAACAGATTTGGTTTTTTCACTTCCGTATTGGCCCTCTCCTTGGGGCGTTGTGACTTCGCTAGACAGCGTAAATATATTTAGCTTATCAGAACTTAAAGGGTTACGACTCGCCGTTGTGGAAGGCTATCACATCGTTGCAGATCTTATGCGGGAGTACCCGACTTTAAAGTTGGTGCTGGTTCCCAATAGTCACGCCGGACTTAATTCTGTCGAAGAGGGCAAAGCGGATGTCTTTATCGATAAAGTAATGAATTTAAGCTCTGGCCTTAAAAAAGGTCATTTTTCTAACTTAAAAATGTCTATGTTAGTCGACTTTGCTGAGCAGCGTAGCCATATTGGCATTAACAACAATAAGCAATCTCTATTACCCTATATAAATGGCGTAATTTCTACAATTGATCGGGAACAGCAACAAGAGATCCACCATAAATGGGTCTCGCAAACCATTGAATTTGGCCGTGAAGATTTCGAGAATAGGTTACGAGTTAGTATTCTGGTATTTTGTGCCTTAGCTATCTTTGTCGTGATGGCGTTATTAGCAAATAGACGTCTAAGAAAAGAGGTCGCCTTAAGGATTGAAGCTGAAAATAAAATGGCACAGTTTGCCAAGCACGACAGTTTAACCAAGCTTCCTAATCGTTCTATGATTGAGGAAAGATTAGAGCAAGCGATATTAATTCATAGTCGTGAAATGTCACAGTTTGCGGTTATTTTTATTGATCTCGATGGTTTTAAAGCCATTAATGATGCATATGGCCACCATGTGGGTGATGATTATCTTGTTGCTGTAAGTGCAGCATTGGCCGCTTCGGTCAGGCGCTCTGATACTGTAGGTCGATTAGGTGGTGATGAATTTATTGTTATTCTTAATCAGGTCGAGTCGATGGCTGCGGTTAACAATGTCGCTGAGTTATTACTGCAATGCTTAGCTAAATCGTTCATCATCGATGAGTTAAGCTTGTCTGCCTCCGCGAGTATGGGGATTGCAATATACCCTGCAGATGGCGACAGTGTCGATACATTGCTCAAAACCGCTGATTCCCATATGTACCGTGCTAAAAATGGCGGCGGGAAATCATCGAGAAATTCGCAGCAACAGTAACGTCGGGTTAAATCTATTCATTTTTATTTAAAATTGACTGATACTTAACCGACTAGTCGATAAGTTATTTCGGAAACGGCAATATACCTCTATAATGCCGCTTTTGTCTTGTTTTGAACCAGAACTACAAACATCGTTTGTGGAATAAAGGAAAGATCTAAATGCGCAGTCATTATTGTGGAGACGTTAATAAGTCTCACGTTGGTCAAGAAGTAACCCTAGTGGGTTGGGTTAATCGTAGCCGAGATTTAGGCGGCGTGGTTTTTCTCGATATGCGTGATAGAGAAGGAATTGTTCAAGTTGTCTATGATCCAGACCTTCCTGAAGTGTTTGAAGTCGCAAGCAGCTTGCGTAGTGAGTTCTGTGTTCAAATTAAAGGCCTTGTAAGAGCAAGACCAGACAGCCAAGTCAACGCTGATATGCGAACGGGTGAAATTGAAATTCTTGGTCTTGAACTGACAATATTAAATAGTTCTGCACCGCTTCCAATCAATATGGACAAGAACCAGCACAACACTGAAGAGCAGCGTCTGAAGTATCGCTATTTAGATCTGCGTCGTCCAGAAATGGCTGACCGTATTGTTTTCCGTTCAAAAGTGACCAGTGCTGTAAGACGTTTTCTTGATGGCAACGGCTTCCTAGACATCGAAACGCCTATTTTGACCAAAGCCACACCTGAAGGTGCCCGCGATTACTTAGTGCCAAGCCGTACTTATAAAGGTCAGTTTTTTGCGCTACCTCAGTCTCCACAGCTATTTAAGCAGCTGTTGATGATGTCTGGTTTTGACCGTTACTACCAAATTGTAAAGTGTTTCCGTGACGAAGATTTACGCGCTGATCGTCAGCCAGAATTTACTCAAATAGATATCGAAACCTCTTTCATGACCTCTGAGCAGGTTATGGCTAAGACAGAAGAGATGACTCGTGGTCTATTTAAAGAGTTACTCAATGTTGATCTGGGTGAGTTCCCAAGAATGACCTTTGCTGAAGCGATGCGTCGTTTTGGTTCGGACAAGCCAGATCTACGTAACCCGCTTGAGCTGATTGACATTGCTGATTTGGTCAAAGAGGTCGAGTTTGCCGTATTTAATGGTCCTGCAAACGACCCTGAAGGGCGCGTAGCAGTATTAAGCATTCCTGGTGGCGCTAAGCTATCGCGTAAGCAACTTGATGAATACGCCAAGTACGTGACCATTTATGGTGCTAAAGGCTTAGCATGGATGAAAGTTAATGATCTTGATAAAGGCATGGAAGGGATCCAATCTCCAGTGCTTAAGTTCTTAACTGAAGACGTGGTTAAAGCGTTACTTGAACGTACTGGTGCACAAACTGGCGATGTCATTCTATTTGGTGCCGATAAAGCCAACGTTGTTGCTGAAGCTATGGGGGCATTACGTCTTAAAGCGGGTGAAGATTTTGACCTGCTTAAAGGTGACTGGAAGCCACTTTGGGTTGTTGACTTCCCAATGTTCGAGCGTACCTCTGATGGTGGTTTGCACGCAATGCACCATCCATTTACAGCACCAAGTAATATGACTCCAGCAGAACTAGAAGCTAACCCAACAGCAGCTATTTCAGATGCCTACGATATGGTATTAAATGGTTGTGAGCTGGGTGGTGGTTCAGTGCGTATCCATAATAGCGAAATGCAGTCTGCAGTATTTAGAATTCTTGGGATTAATGACGAAGAAGCCAATGAAAAGTTTGGTTTCCTACTCGAAGCGCTACGTTACGGCACGCCACCTCATGCAGGACTCGCATTTGGTTTAGACCGTATTATCATGTTGATGACGGGCGCAAGTTCAATTCGTGATGTGATGGCTTTCCCTAAAACAACGACGGCGGCCTGTCCGCTTACAAATGCACCAGGCTTTGCCAATCCAGTGCAGTTAGTTGAACTTGGGGTCAGTGTTATAGAGCCTGAAGTGAAAGACGGCGAATAACAACAAGTAATAAGAGCCGAGTTAAGACTCGGCTTTTTTTTCGGATAATTTTGGCAAACTACAAAATAGCAAAGTGGTTTACTTAAGCATCGAATGTAGGAGATAAACATGGCTGGTCATAGTAAGTGGGATAATATTAAGCACCGCAAAGCCGCGCAAGATGCAAAGCGAGGTAAGCTTTTTACAAAGTTTATTCGTGAGCTTACTGTAGCCGCTCGAGAAGGTGGTTCAGATCCTGACTCAAACCCAAGACTCCGTGCTGCTATAGATAAATCTCTATCAAACAATATGACCCGTGACACAGTAGAGCGTGCGATTAAACGTGGTGCGGGAGAACTCGATGGTCAAGTATTAGAGACTATTATCTATGAAGGTTACGGCCCTGGTGGCACAGCTGTTTTAGTTGAAACCATGACCGATAATAAAAACCGCACAGTGTCTGGCGTAAGAAATGCGTTTAGCAAATCAGGCGGCAATCTAGGTACTGACGGCTCCGTTGCTTACCTTTTTGATAAAAAAGGCATTATTTCTTATCAAAACGTAGATGAAGATACGGTGATGGACGCGGCGTTAGAGGCAGGCGCGGATGATGTTGTTGCTCATGAAGATAACGCTATTGATGTGTTTACCACTCCAGAAGACTTTGGCGCAGTCAAAGATGCATTAGATGCAGCAGGACTTGAAGCTGTTAATGCTGAAGTGACAATGTTACCGTCAACTAAAGCTGAATTAGATGCCAGTACAGCCCCTAAGTTTTTGCGATTAATCGATAACCTTGAAGATCACGATGACGTGCAAGAAGTTTATCATAATGCTGATATTTCAGATGAAGTGATGGCAGGCTTGGAATAGATCTTATGGCCATTATTTTGGGCGTCGATCCAGGCTCGAGGATCACCGGCTATGGAGTCATCAACTGTGTTGGCAGGCAACAGGTTTATGTCGGTAGCGGTTGTATAAGAACCAGTTCTGATGAATTACCACTTAGATTAAAGCAAATTTTTGACGGTCTATCTGAAATTATCAGGCAGTATCAACCTGATGAATTTGCCATTGAGCGAGTTTTCATGGCTAAAAATGCTGATTCAGCATTGAAACTGGGCCAAGCTCGCGGGGCTGCTATTGTCGCAGCAACTGCCGCCAATTTGCCGGTTGCAGAATATAGTGCTACACAAATAAAAAGTGCAGTAGTTGGGACAGGGCGGGCACAAAAGAGTCAAGTGCAGCATATGATCCAGCAACTGTTAAAGCTACCCAGTGCTCCGCAGGCAGATGCCGCCGACGCATTAGGGGTCGCTGTGTGCCATTACCATACAAATCAAAGCTTAGCGGCCATGGGCGGTAGAGCCAACTCTAGAACATACGGAAGATATAAATGATTGGTCGGATACGAGGTTTACTTGTTGAAAAGCAAGCACCTGAAGTGCTTATTGATGTTGCAGGTGTTGGCTACGAAATCCAAATGCCATTAACTAGCTTTTATGAGTTACCTGAAATCGGCTTTGAGGCTGTAGTTTTTACCCATTTTGTTGTTCGAGAAGACGCACAGCTTTTATACGGCTTTATCTCAAAGCAAGAGCGTGCACTGTTTCGTTTATTGATTAAAACCAATGGCGTTGGGCCCAAGTTAGCGTTAACAATACTGTCTGGTATGACAGCAGGGGAATTTGTCGCTTGTGTAGAGAGAGACGATATTGCCACTTTGGTTAAACTTCCTGGTGTCGGTAAGAAAACCGCCGAGCGTTTACTGGTAGAAATGCGCGATAAACTCAAAAGTTTGATGGAAGCATCGGTTGGCTCTGAGCGAGAGTTTATGTTGCAGTCCAACTATACTGCTCCCGTTGTTGCCAATACAGCCGAAGAAGATGCCATTGCTGCTTTATTGTCGCTTGGTTATAAACCTGCGCAGGCCAGTAAAGCCGTATCTGCTGTTTATATCGATGGAATTGATTCTGAATCGCTGATTAAATCAGCACTTAAGTCGATGCTTTAAGGATAACCAATGATTGAAGCTGACAGACTAATACAACCACAAGTCATCGAACCTGATGAAGTTGTCGACAGAGCGATGCGTCCAAAATTGTTGGATGAGTATACGGGTCAAGATGACACTCGAGCGCAATTAAAAATATTTATTGAAGCGGCGCAAAAACGCGGTGAAGCGCTAGATCATATGCTTATTTATGGTCCTCCAGGTCTGGGGAAAACAACACTGGCAATGATTGTTGCTAATGAGATGGGGGTTAATATCAAGTCTACCTCTGGGCCTGTTTTAGAAAAAGCGGGTGATTTGGCTGCGTTATTAACCAATCTTGAAGAAAATGATGTGTTGTTTATCGATGAAATCCACCGTTTAAGCCCAGTCGTTGAAGAGATCCTCTATCCAGCAATGGAAGATTATCAACTTGATATCATGATCGGTGAAGGACCTGCTGCTCGCTCAATTAAGTTAGACTTACCGCCATTTACTCTGGTTGGTGCCACAACCCGTGCCGGTTCATTAACTTCACCACTGCGAGCACGTTTTGGTATCCCACTGCGGTTAGAGTTCTATAACGTTAAAGACCTATCGACGATTGTTATTCGCTCGGCAAAGGTGATGGATTTAGCGATAGACCAAGAGGGCGCAGTAGAGATAGCTCGACGCTCCCGCGGGACACCACGGATCGCCAACCGCTTATTGCGCAGAGTACGAGATTTTGCTGAAGTTAAACATAGTGGTGCAGTGACTAAAGTCGTGGCTGAATTGGCTTTGGATATGTTAGATGTCGATGCCGAAGGGTTTGACTATATGGATCGCAAATTGCTGTTAGCCATTATTGATAAGTTTATGGGTGGGCCTGTAGGCCTAGATAACTTAGCAGCTGCTATTGGCGAAGAGCGTGAAACCATTGAGGATGTATTAGAGCCTTTTTTAATTCAACAAGGCTTTGTGCAGCGGACACCGCGCGGTCGCATCGCGACCCAACGTGCATACAATCACTTTAATCTTATTCAGCCTGAAGCCAAGTAAGCCCATGTTTCATTAGAGGAGCAATCGTTTTACTGTTGCTCCTCAATCCTCAAAATATATTGTGGGTTTTTATCACCCGCAGTGGCATTTTTCCCCGCTACGACTTTTGCTCCAATCGCTATAATCTCGCCATCTGCGCCTGGATTATCTAGGCCGACAGTTGGAAAACTCTTATAAGTTTTGTTCTTGTATCTTACTCGCAGTGTTTTTAAGTTCACTTTACTTTCATTAGCCAATTGAAAGAACTCAATAGTAATAGGGAGGTTAGAGTCTGAACTGACTAAGTATCTGCCTTCATAGTAATCATTGTCGAGCAGTGTGGCGTTTGTCGCATTACCAAGGTTCCCTTTCCAATTGACGAGTACAATTGTCGACTGACTCTGGTTTTTGACGGTGGAAGGGTATTTTATTGGCTGTAACTCAGTAATCGTAATCGCAGCTTCACTGGTTGCGGAGACGGCTGCTATCAGCAGCAAGTGTATGTTTAACAGGACTATCATTCTTTTGAGGCTCAACATTATATTCCCCCTTTTTTAGAGTTAGGTTAACCTGAACAGTTTTCAACAACAATAGAATTATCTACAGGGGCTAAGTTTGTAGTAGTTAAGCATTATAAGTCGTTACGTTTAGTCGTTGTTTCAGTGAAAAATCACGTTTTATTAGACTAAAGGCTTAGTGCTATTGGTTATTAGATATTTCTTAAGGTTATTACTAATAAACAGAACGTTAAATCCTCTGTAGTGTTAAATGTTTTTGAGGTTGGTGGTTTAGGTGTATTCAACTGCTAGTGGTGCGTAGTGCGGTGTTTAATATCTGAAAGCGCTTCCGCTAAACCGTAGTTTATTTAAGGGTAATAAACACCAACGAATTAATTTCAATACCACCGAAACCTTTAAGGTTTAAAAAATGTTGCTAAATGTAACGAAGTTGTTATCTTTCGTTTTCGAGCTAATTAAAGTGCTGCTAAACAAGTGCTTAGGCTCTACCTAAAATTAATGATAATTTCTTGCGCTACAATGGGAACAACATAATGAATAAAAAAATACTCCTTTCATCTTTGATCGCATCATCTCTTTTACTATCAACACAAGCCAATGCTGCTGACGCTACAGGTACTGCAACATTTAATTTGCTTCAACCAATCACAGTAACAAAAACTGCCGATCTTGAGTTAGGCGATATAGATATTACTGTTGATGGTACTTGTTCGTTTAGTGCTGCAGGGGTTGCTGGCGGTGATATCTGTGTTGCAGGTGGTGCCACACAAGCTGTCGGAAGTTTTGATATTACGGGTTCTGACGGTGATGTGAATGTTACTATTGCTGCAACTAACGATGTTGCAGGAGTGACACTTACACCTGAGTTGTCTTCAAACATTGTAACTCTATCTGGAAATGCTGGAACTGTTGACGTTGGTGGCTCTCTAGCTATTGTTGCAGCTAGCGCAGTAGCTGGTTCGGAATCTATAAGCTACACAGTCTCTGTTAATTACTAATATAAGTTTAATTAGCATATTAATGTCTCATACAAGAAAGAAACTAGGTAATGACCCTGTTTTCTTTCTTTATGAAATAAAAAACCATTTATTTTCAGACTAATATGCTAAAATTTATTTGCTCGAAGTAAGCTAAACCAAGAACAATAATGAGGTAAAACCTCGCAATTAGCTGGGCGTATTATGAACAAAGTATATCTAGGCTGCATTGTGGCATTGCTGTCATTTCAAGTTTCAGCCAACCTATTAGTTAATCCAACCCGAGTAGAGCTCGATAACCAAAAGAATCGTAGTGCGGTGTTTTCTCTTATCAATCGTAGCGAACAACCGTCACGGTATAATATCTACTTCGAAGATAAGCAGATGTTAGACTCTGGGGAGTTCGTCACCTTAGAAAAAGATGTTAATAAATTCTCTTTATCAAAATTCGTGCGTTACTCACCTCGTCGGGTCAATATTGAGCCTGAGCAAGCTGTTAAAGTGCGCTTAGCGGCAAGGGTACCTAAATCAATCAAAACTGGCGAGTATCGCAGCTATATGGTTTTTCATCAGATCCCACTGGCACCAGTAAAAAGTGAGTCCAATAAAGTACAATCCGATGTCCTCAGTTTGAGAATTTCAGCATTTTTAAAAATCTCTGTGCCTGTAATATTAAGAGTCGGAGAATTAGATAGTGAACTGACAATTGCTGATAGCGTCATCGATGCTGGTCGTCATACTGTCCAGGTGACGCTACAAAGAAATGGTGAGAGAAGTACTTATGGCGATTTAGAAGTTTTTGATATCGCAACTAACCAGTTAGTTGGCGTATCTAAGAATATAGCTATTTATACAGAACTAACTGAACGCACCTTTTCAATTCCGCTCGTTCAGAGCGTTGCCGCAGACGCGCAGTTACAGGTTCGCTATACAGAAAATAACAAGCTTAATAAACCAAAGACTGTCACGGTGAACCTAGCGCTATAATCTTTGTGGATCAGCTTCTTCATGTATTACAATTTATTCGCTGGCTGACATTAGCAGCGATTTTGGCTACAACGCTCGCTTATCCAACGCCCTCAAATGTCGGCGAAAAGGCCAGCATAGAAAAACGTTCTTTAGCTTCTTTACCATTGGCTAATTCGCAAATAGAGGATGTAGCTTTTATTCCCCCTAAAGTGGATAAAGAAGCCCCGAGTGAGGTGACAGTAAATAAGCAAAACCCCTTAAAAGAACTAAATCTTGTTAGCGCCTCATCCGTAATTCCTAGAGTAAACGTTAATCGTTTAGATAAAGCCTTTTATACTGAAGAACACAATAAAACTTCCGAGCCAATGATTTCAGTAAGCACCGCTAGTCGATCTCCAAAACTAAAGCTTACTCCTATACCTGCAACAGTCGAGAGTAACGATATCGGTGTGGCGCAGACTAATACAGCGATGATTGTACAACCTATTAAAGTGGCTGCTGAGGTGGGAGTCGACGATAAAGTATGCAATAGGAATATCGCAAGGCCATATAGAATACAAGGTGTGAATGAAGAGCTTTTTTTGATTAACCAATTATCCTATGCAGATATGTTGCTAAGCGATGAGATGTTTGTTTACCATCAAGAAGGGGAATATTACCTACCGCTGGAGTTCTTGTCTGAGCTTTTGCTGCTACCAATACAAGTAGATATTGATAATAAAAGTGCACAAGGCTGGTTTATTGAGCAAAAAAGAAAAATTAATATTAGCCAGTTACTTATGCAGTACTGGGTAAACAACTCTGATTGCGGCAGTGATAGCATTAAATTATTTCATGATGACTGGGATATTTATATCGACGTAAAAGTGTTAGTGCAGATGTTTGGTCTAAATATTGTTTTTGACTCTGCTAGACAAAGATTTTCTATTGCAAAGTCAGACAATATCCCTTTGAGCCAATTACTAGAGCGTCAAAAACGTTTTGAAAAATTTACTAAAAACAAAGCGCTCATAGGCTCTGAAGAATTTAAAGAGATCAATTCAGAATATGCACATGTTGGAGATTTAGCGATCAGTGCAGACTTAGGAGTCAGGAGCCAGTCACTTATAGGTCAATCTGATACGGCTATAGATGGTTATATCCAAGCAAAAATGGATCTTTTGAGCCACGATAGCTATTTCTCTTACTCATCATCTACAGAATATGGAGAAACGATAACAGGTTATCTCAACAAAGAGCTTAGTGAAAGTTGGGTAAATGGTTATCGTATAGGTAGTATTTCTTCCCACAGTCTAGCTTTGGTATCGGATGCAAATACTGGGGTGGGTGCATACTTTAATGCTGGAGCTCAGTTCACCAACGACATAAGACATATTGTCGTTGAAGGTGAAACAGAACCAGGCTGGGATGTAGAACTTTATAGAAACAATGGACTAATTGATGTTCAAAGAGTTCAAGCTGATGGAGTTTATCGTTTCTTCAAGGTTCCTTATTACATAGGGTTAAATCAATATCAACTAAGGTTTTATGGCCCGAATGGAGAGTTAAAAACAGAGTCTTTCAGTAAACTATTAGATAACTCTGTAATGGAACAGGGGAGCATTGGTGTCAGCGCGGGTGCGATGAAACGAGAACAAGATGATCTAAAGCAATATTACACTGATTTCAAATGGGCTATGTTGGATAACCTAACCGCGGGTATTTCCCTTATTCAACAACAAGACAGTGACAAACAATGGCAATTCTTGCCTACTCTGTCGGTTAATATTGTTGGTGAATCAGAGCTGCTGCAACTCAATTATGTCCATACTGACGGCGGGCATGCAGCTAGCGTCGCGGTGCAAGGACGTTTAAAGGAGGTTGACTGGCAAGCTGAGTGGCAGAATTATAATCGCTTTAGCTCTTGGGATAATGTCGATGGACGTGTTGCTCAAGATGCAAATGTGCAACTTAGTGGTTTTTTTAAAAGTTCAGGGGTCAATTGGGGGCTTGGTGGGGATTGGCTAGTTTATCAAAGTGGTGTAGAAAACACACAAGTGAACTTTAATCTTTCAGGGCAACTTTCGCTTATCAATTTAAGTAATGAGCTGAGATGGTCCTCGTTAATCGAAACCCAAAAGTGGGTGGACAGAATTGCAGTTTCAGGTAGATTGGGCGATTGGTCAATGAGAAGCTATGTAGAGCTTGAATTAGCACCAGCCTTAGAGTTTAAGCAATGGGTGACTAATATCAACTCTGCCATTAGTGATGCAGCGAATTATCAGCTGGAATTACGTTATCAGCCGAGTACTGAAGGAGACTTTAGTACTAGAAACTCATTATCTTACCTATTCGATTTTGGCACATTGAGGTTAGCTGTCGACAACTATGCGACTGGCGATTGGCTAGCACAATTAAGATGGAACAGTTCATTGTTATGGGAAACGACAGATAACCGCTGGTTGATCGATCGAAACAGCTTTATCAATACTGGCAGCGTTAAAATCATCGCGTTTCAAGATGACAATGCTAATGGCTTATTTGATGCCAACGAAGCACCTCTCTCTGGGCTACAGTTTTCCGGTCATAACAGTCCCAATAGCATGACTGACAATAATGGTGAATTACTCATTACCCAACTTCAAACGAGTCGTGGCCATAAGCTAGCACTTAATGAACGTAGCTTGCCTGACCCATTTTTAGTACCCGTTGCTAGTATTATTAAAGTAAATGCCCATCCAGGTTTTATCCAGCCTATTGCTTTTCCTGTGATGTTTACCGCTGAAGTTGAAGGCTACATTTACCAAGTGAGCGATGAAAATCAACAAGCTGCAAAAGGGGTAAAAGTTTGGCTTAAATCCACAGTCAGTGAAAAGGAATATTTTTCTCGTGTGGAGTACGATGGTGTGTTTATTTTCGAACAAATAGTACCCGGAGAGTACGAGCTGTGGGTAAAGGATCGTCTTATCCAATCTGTTTCACTTAAACCCGGTGATTTCCAACAGCTAGAGGAGATAGTGTTCTAGTACGCAATTGTGTGTTGTGTTGTGTTGTTCGCGCTCAGTAATGACTGCACCTATAATAGTGTCAAACCCTTTTATTCAATTACTAGCAAGTATGCTCTCATTCATAGTCTTAGCATCTGTTATGGGCCAAGCTCAGTTTAATCTTGTTCTACCTGTAAGCATTACTCAGGTAAGTGAAATTGAGCTAGGCGATATTTACAATGCCAAAAACAATACTTGTACGTTAACCATTAATAGCCGTACAGGTAATGCTTGTGCCATATCTGATTCCGCCCTTGGGGAAATTCAGCTGCTGGGAAATGAAGAACAGTCCGTATTGGTTAAGGTGTCTGGTAGCAATAGTAGTCTGGTTGAGTTTACACCTCTATTACCCAACGGCACGCAGCAACAGTTATTCTCGCTTTCAACCAATGCAGCCATCTATATAGGTGGTGAGATAACAGTTATCTCAGATGAAAATGTAGGTAAGGGCAATATTAGTTATACGATCGAAGTCAATTATCAATAAAAACACAGTAATTTTCTAAGCCTCTCAACATAATCATTGATTGGCCATTTTGCACTGAAATTTTGTTTTATGCGGATAAAGTGACTATTTATATATGTAGCATTTACAGGGTTGTTCGACAACAGTTGTTAGCGCGTTGCTAACGCTTTACTCGCGAGTGTCACACTATTGCTACAAGTTATCTTTTGCTGAAGTCTTCATTTCTGAACAAATTCTTTATGGCTAGTCTATTTAGTATCAAAAAAATAGGAGCTAGCTCTAAATATTCGCTATTCATCCAGCTCTCTTACTAAAAAAATACCACTTAAAGTGTGATCGGTGTCACACTTTGCTTTTTTGGTGTGGTTGCGTACTTGTTAACTCAACTGCGGTTTATTCATCTGTTAATTCTCCATATGAAGGTTTTTTGTGTTGCTCTGGTCTGTTTTTGTATTTGCTTTAAACGTAGCGCAATAACTACGGTTACCTTTTTTGTCATTGTCATTAACATTGTAAAGCGAATAGTTAACGATTTGGTGGATTGACGCTTTAAACGTGAAATTGCAGTATCCCTAGCAACGTCAGTGATAACAAATGACGTGCATATAAAAATAATTAAGTTAGGGAGTACGACATAAATGAACAGACCATCTAAATTGGCCTCAGCAATTAAGTTTGGATTGATTGCATCAGTCTCAACATCTGCTATTACAGTATCAACAGCAGCATACGCAGAAGAGGAAGCTAAAGTAGAGCGCATCGCTGTTACCGGCTCCCGCATTCAACGTCAAGATATGGAAACAGCTTCTCCAGTAACCGTGATTGATGCTGCAACGATTAAAGCAGAAGGTTTCACCTCTGTAGACCAAATGCTACAGGCGCAAACATCAATGGCTGGCGCAGCAGTTGGTTCAAGTACCAATAACGGCGCTGACGGTGTTGCTCAGGTCGACCTACGTGGTATGGGTTCACAGCGTACATTAGTTCTGCTTAACGGCCGTCGTATGGTTAACTCAGGTTCTGGCGCAGACAGCGCTGTGGATCTTAACTCTATCCCAGTAGCAATGATTGCTCGCGTTGAAATCCTAAAAGACGGCGCGTCAGCTGTTTATGGTTCAGACGCTATTGCTGGTGTTGTTAACATCATTACTAAGAAAGATTTTGAAGGCTTCCAGATTGACGTAACGGGTGGCATGACTGATAAGAGCGACGGTGAAAACGGCGAAGTCAGTGCACTATATGGATTCAATACCGATACGGGTAACTACACATTTGGTGCCGCATACTCAGAGCGTCGTGGTGTGATTCAATCAGACCGTGACTGGACAGATCCAGGCGCAAGCTCATTTATTCCAAACGGCTCTTTAGGTGGAATGGTTAAAGATGATAGTGGCAACTGGGTCGATCGTGAAGAAAGCTACGATTACACCCAAGATAGTTTCTATCAAACACCAAGTAAGCGTTACAGCTTATTTGCTAACATGACTCAAGAGTTGGGTGATGACTTAGTACTAACAGGTGACATTCTTTATACCAAACGTAAGTCGAACCAACAGTTAGCTCCTCAACCTGCAAACTTAGATCTCGCTGTTTGTGAAGCCGGTGATGATCCTGCAACGTGTCTAGAACTTGATGATGACATGATTGCAGCGGGTATTAAGCCAGACGATAAAGGCAATGTTAACTACAGAAAACGTATGAATGATGTAGGTCCGCGTATCTACAGCCAAGATACAGATACTCTTCGCGTATCTGCAGGCTTAGCGGGTTCAATCGATGTTAATACTGGCATGGATTGGGATTTATCTTACACCTACGGTAAGAACAAAGCTAAAACGAAAGTAGAAAACTCAATCAACGCGACTTTGATGACTGAAGCTATCTACGCAGATCAAGATCCATGGTTGACTGGTCAACCAATGACAGATCAAGACTTGCTAGACAGTGTTGCATACACAGAAGAAGCTGACGGCGGTAACGAGCAGCATGTATTCTCAGCTGGTATCAGCGGTGAGCTATTTGACCTTGATGCTGGTGCAGTCGCATTTGCAATGGGTGCAGAGTACCGTTATGAAAGTGGTTACTACAATCCAGACCCAATTGTTGTTGCGGGTGAAAGTACTGCTGCACAGCAAGACCCAACAGACGGTAACTACAACGTTATTTCAGTATTCCAAGAAGTTAGCGTACCATTTACTGATAAATTAACGGGTGAATTCGCTCTACGTTTCGATGATTACTCTACATTTGGTAATGCATCAACTTGGAAGATTGGTCTAACATACGAAGCAACAGATGACCTAATGATCCGTACTGTAGCGGCAACTGGTTTCCGTGCGCCAAGTGTAAGCGAGTTATACGGCGGAAACTCAGGTTCTTATGATTATCTAACGGATCCTTGGGCAACTGAAGAAAACCCTCAGCAAGATGCTCAGATATTAGTTATTCGTGAATCTGATGAAGATCTTCAGCCTGAGGAGTCTGAGTCTTACACTGCTGGTTTAGTTTACTCGCCTAGCTATGTTGATGGTATGTCGCTAACAGTCGATTACTGGCGCTTTAAGGTTAAAAATGCAATTGCGCGTATGGACACCCAAAATGGTCTAAAAAACTGTAAGGCTGGAGATCAAGCGGCTTGTGATATGTTTAATATTACAATGGATGGTGATTTGACTAAGCTCACTAACACATTGACTAACGTGGGTTACCAAGACACCAGTGGTATTGACTTTAACTTAGCTTATAGCTTTGAAGCGTTAAACTTAGATTGGACCGTAGCTAACGATACAACCTACTTACTCAACTTTGAGCAAGATGGCGTTGATTACACTAACACTATCGATGGTAACTTCGGTGCTTACGCGGAATTCCGTAACAACTTTAGCATTAAAGCCGGTCAAGACGATTGGAGCGTTATGTACTTCAACCGTTACATTGGTGAAATGGATGACCTAGGTGCAGGCACTAAAGTTGACTCAGTGCTATACCACAATGTTTCTGCTAGCTACTACATCAACGATACTTGGATGTTGAGTGCTGGTGTTAAGAACTTGACTGACGAAGAGCCTTCAACCGTTTCTAATGGTAGTGATGGCGGTACAGTTCCAGAAGTCTATGACACCATTGGTCGTCAGTACTTTGCTGGTGTAACTGTTAAGTTCTAATCTTTAAGTCTAGAAATGAAAAAGCGCCGTAAGGCGCTTTTTTTATGTCTTTAATTTTTGTACTTCATTGATGGATTTTTGGCGATGCTTTCTAAGCAGGTTAACTCAGAACGTTAAGAACTCATCCAAGACCTTTTTGTGACGAGCTCATTTGGATTAACTCAATTTTGTAGCCATCAGGATCTTCAACAAATGCTATTTCAGTTGTGCCACCTGCGACCGGACCTGCTGGGCGAATCACCTTACCACCGGCATTCGCAATGGCATCACAACGCGCATAAATGTCTTCTTCACCAATGGCAATATGACCAAAAGCGTTACCCATATCATAGGATTCAGTACCCCAGTTATAGGTGAGCTCTATTACTGCGCTACCTGTTGATTCTTCGTCGTATCCTACGAATGCAAGCGTATATTTATACTCACTGTTTTCGCTTTTACGCAGTAGTTTCATGCCCATTACTTGAGTATAAAATGTGATACTGCGCTCTAAATTACCTACGCGTAGCATGGTATGTAATAACTGTGCCATTTGAACCTCTTAATTTGTTGGTTTTTCTCTTTGATTTATAGCAGAAGTATATCGAATTTAATCCACTTGGGAACTATTTGTGCTTACCTTGCATAATCGTCAGAAAAAGTCTGTATGCAGATCACAAAACCTTGATTATTGCCTGAGAAAGTCTCAATTTTCTTATAGTATTAACTCACTACATTAAGGAGTTGTCGATGCAAACTGAACTAAAAATGTCGCTAGGTCTTAGCGCTATAATTGCAGTGTTTCTGTCTATTTTCTTTATCTGCATGTTTTAGAAAAAAGCCGCGTTAGCGGCTTTTTTATTGACTGTGTTAGCCTGTTAACGGGTATTGAAGGCTATTCTTCTGGATACACCTTGTCCTTAAATTCACACAAATCTTCAATAATACAACTTCCGCAGCGTGGCTTTCTCGCAATACAGGTATAACGACCGTGTAGAATTAACCAATGATGCACATCGACTTTAAACTCTGCAGGAACCACCTTTAGAAGTTTCTTTTCGACTTCTACAACATTCTTGCCCATTGCGAACTTCGTTCGGTTAGAAACTCTATCTATGTGTGTATCTACGGCTATTGTAGGCCAACCGAATGCGGTGTTAAGCACAACATTAGCCGTTTTCCTGCCTACGCCTGGCAGCGCCTCTAGGGCTTCTCTGTTTTCTGGTACTTCCCCGTCATATTTTTCAACTAGTATTTCACAGGCCTTGACGACATTAATTGCTTTATTGTTATAGAGTCCAATGGTTTTAATATAACCTTTAAGACCTTCAACGCCGAGCGCTGCGATAGACTGTGCAGTGTTGGCCACGGGGAACAGTTTGTCTGTGGCTTTATTGACACTGACATCGGTTGCTTGCGCCGAAAGCGTGACTGCAACTAGCAATTCAAAAGGGCTAGAGAAGTTAAGCTCAGTTTCTGGCTTTGGATTATTATCTCGTAAACGCTCTAAAATAAGGCGGCGCTTTTCTGTGTTCATATGCCACTATCCATCTGTTGTTATTATTTAAGGATGTAACTCTTAATCATCTATTTGTTGTGTACTAATTTACTTTAGTTATTCTGACTCGAGCCGGCGCTTCCTGTTCAACTTTAGGCTGTCTAGCTTCAATATAGTTATCAATAACATTCTTAAGCGCAATAAGCAGCCCCATACCGATAAAAGCACCAGGTGGAAGCATGGCCAGTAGGAAAGTGGTATCGACCTGCCAAATTTGAATCGTTAGCCCTTTAGCCCACTCACCTAACAACTGGTCAGCACCATAAAATAGCGTACCTTGACCTAAGATCTCCCGGCTTGCTCCCAGTACACAAAGTACAAGCGTAAAGCCTAAACCCATCATTAGCCCATCAAATGTTGATTTAGCAACGCTATTGCGAGAGGCGAATGCTTCAGCTCTGCCAATGATGACGCAGTTGGTCACAATAAGTGGTAAAAAGATCCCCAGAGATAGATAAAGCCCGTAAGCATAGGCATTGATAAAGAGCTGCACACTCGTCACTAGCGCCGCGATAATCATCACAAATACTGGAATTCGGATCTCTTTCGGAACATAGTCCCTCACAAGGGAAACCAGAATATTTGAGCCGACTAACACTAACATAGTCGCTAAACCCAAACCGAGTGCATTGGTTAACGTGGCAGTCACCGCAAGCAGGGGACACAAGCCTAGTAACTGCACCAGTCCTGGATTATTTTTCCACAGCCCTTGCCATGCTAGTTCTTTGTAATCACTCATAATCTACCTCACAACTCGCAGGTGCGCTCAGTAACTCTTGTTTGTGTTCATTAAAATACAGTGTTGCTAGCTTCACTGCTTTAACGTAGGCGCGCGGGGTGATAGTGGCACCAGTAAACTGATCTATCTGGCCACCATCTTTTTTGACATGCCAACGTTTATCTTTTTCAGAGGACACGCTAAGGCCATTAAACTTGGTTACCCAATCAGACTTGCGAAGTTCAATTTTATCGCCCAGTCCTGGTGTTTCCTGGTGAGATAAGGTTCTGACGCCAAGTACTTCGCCAGCCTTATTTAAACCAATGATTATTTTAATATTGCCGTTATATCCGTCGGGGGCTACGGTTTCAATAGCTATGGCAACACCGTCGCCATTTTGCGTAGCGATATAGGCTGGCAAAGGTTTATCTGTACCTAAATAATCACTATTTTGAATCGTGATACAGTGCTGTGTGAGCTCATTATCATGGACCTCATCAGGAATAATCTGATGCAGCACTCGCGAAAGCTCAATCTGCTCTTGTTGCTTTATTTTTGCAAAGGTAAGCTGGTTTACCCCCGCTACAAGTCCTGTACAAAGCAAGGCAAATAACCCTAGCAATAAGCCATTTTTCAACATTGATTTTTTCAAAATTTTATCTTTAACCTAATCGTCGATAACGTCTATTCTTAGTCACTGTATTTGACAACTACAATCGCAATTTCTCTATTGTTAACTGCCAGCCCGGTGACCATAACTTCTTGGCTTAATATAATAGTCGATAAATGGTGCGCATAAATTGGCTAGCAAAATGGCGAATGCAAAGGCATCGGGATAGCCACCATAAGTGCGGATGACATAAACCAATATGCCAATCAAAGCACCGAACAATAGTCGCCCACGGACACTGGTTGCAGCTGTAACTGGGTCGGTAGCAATAAAAAATACCGCTAGCATCGTTGCACCAGAAAACAGTTGGAATAACGGGCCTATGTGAGTATCTGGGCTTAAAAGATAACCAAAGCTGCTGCAAACGAAAAGTGATACGAGTATACCGACACTGATCTGCCAACGGATCACCTTTAATTTAAGCATGGCTAAACCACCGACTAAATACGCGACATTGACCCAGAACCAGCCAATACCGAAACCGTCCGAAAAAATGGATTTTGATAGGCTTTCTGTAATAGTGAGTCCAAGTGATAGATCCGTTTTAACCGTATCCAGTGGTGTCGCCATTGCGATGCCGTCAATGCCGTACTTGTAGATAGAGAGTTGTTCGGGCGTTAATGCACCAAAAATAGCGCTAAGTGTGAGCCCAAAATCCATTGGTGTTTGTGCTAGTGATAAAGGCACAGACCAACTAGTCATTTGAACAGGAAAGGAGATAAGCAACATTACATACGCCGCCATCGCGGGATTGAAGATGTTTTGCCCAAGTCCACCATAGAGATGTTTAACGATTACAATGGCAAAAATAGTACCAACCACCACTACCCACCAAGGGGCAATCGAGGGGATTGAAACACCAATCAGCAACGCAGTAAGCACTGCACTGTTGTCACTTAATGTTGGCATTATTGGACGTTTACGCAGTTTTAGCACCGCAGCTTCACTTAGAAGTGCAATGGTTATTGCCAGCATGACTTGTACTAATACGCCCCAGCCGAAAAAGTAAAACTGGGCTGCAATACCAGGTAATGCACATAAAATCACTCTGCGCATGACGCTCTGGGTTTGCAGTTGCACTTTTAAGTGTGGCGATGACGCTAACTTAAATGCCATGAATTATTCCTTCTCTTCCAGTTTAGCTTTTGCTTTTTTTGCCTTCGCTTTTGCAACCGCGGCGGCGATACGAGCTTTCTTCATCTCTTCTGGAGACTGAGGAACGTCAGTTTGTGAGCTCAGCTGCTGGCTTTCACCTGTATCGACTTGAGTTGATTCAGCACTGCCTGTCGAGTTTGCCTTTTTGGCTTTAGCTTTGGCAACCGCTGCGGCGATACGGGCCTTCTTTATCTCGTTTGCAGATTGAGCAAAGTCAGTTTGTGACTTCAGCTGCTGGCTTTCACCTGTATCGACTTGAGTTGATTCTGTACTGCCTGCTGTGTTTGCCTTTTTGACTTTAGCTTTGGCAATCGCTGCGGCGATACGAGTTTTCTTTATCTCTTCTGCAGACTGAGTAACGTCAGTTTTTGAGTTCAGCTGCTGGCTTTCACCTGTATCGACTTGAGTTGATTCAGCACTGCCTGTTGTGTTTGCCTTTTTGGCTTTAGCTTTGGCAACCGCTGCGGCGATACGGGCTTTCTTTATCTCTTCTGCAGACTGAGCAACGTCAGTTTGTGAGTTCAGCTGCTGGCTTTCACCTGTATCGACTTGAGTTGGTTCAGTACTGCCTGCTGTGTTTGCCTTTTTAGCCTTAGCTTTGGCAACCGCTGCGGCGATACGAGCTTTCTTAATATCTTCTGCAGACTGAGTCGCATCCGTTTGTGAACTCAATTGGCTAGATATTTCTACATCTACATCTACATCTACTGTATTCGTGCGTTGTTCGTGGACGGTATTACCGGCCTGAACTTGCTTCTTAGCCTTGGCGCGTGCGATAGCTGCGGCTACTTTAGCTTTTTTATCATCGAGCGCTACAGGATTGCTTTGTTCATTGCTAAGCTCTGTGCCGGCTGGACTGGTCTGCTGTGCTTTCTTAGCTTTAGCTCTTGCGATCGCAGCATTTATTTTAGCTTTCTTATCATCAACAATATCATTTGCTTCAGCCGTTGCTGCGCTTGCGTCAGGCGATAACGACTTTTTAGCTTTGGCGCGTGCAATGGCTGCAGCGACTTGCGCTTTCTTATCTTGAACTGTGTCAGTTGGAGTATTGTCTGCTGAAGCATCAGCGGCCTTCTTGGCCTTAATTCGTGCCATCGCGTCAGCGACTGCATTTTTATCGGTGCCGCTCATATTGCTCTTACGGCGTTCGGCGGCTTCTTTAGCCTTATTTTCGCGGGCGAGTTTTTCGTCTTCCAAGCGCTGTTGTCTTGCATCAAAGCGTTGTTTAGCAAAGTCTGCTTGTTTCTTTTCTTCTGACTGTGTCCGAAGCGCTGATTTTGCGACTCGATAATACTCAACCAATGGAATGTCACTAGGGCAAACATAGCTACAACAACCACACTCAATACAATCACTGAGGTTGAAGCTGGCCGCTTTATCATATTCTTGTGCTTGAGCATGCCAAAACAGCTGTTGTGGTAGCAGTAAGGCAGGGCAGGCCACAGCGCACTCACCACAGCGGATGCATGGCATTTCTGGTTGCTCAGGAGCTATCTCTTCACTACTTGGCAATAAAATACAGTTAGTGCCTTTAAGCACTGGTGCTGCAACATCAGGTAATGAATGTCCCATCATTGGGCCACCTATAATAACTTTATCCTGTTCAAGCTTGCCTTTAAAGCCTTTGGTCTGAAGTATATGGTCGATGGGTGTGCCGATCCGAATCCAATAGTTACCTGGGCTTTCACTATTTTGCCCTGTAACCGTGACAACTCTTGAAATTAGTGGCTGGCCGTTAATCACCGCATCCTGGATTGCGTAAGCCGTTGCCACATTTTGAACCAGCATACCTAGTTGTGCCGGAATTGCGCCTGATGGCACCTCTTGGCCAGTCAGGATCTGGATTAATTGCTTTTCTCCACCTGAAGGGTATTTAGTTGGTACGCTAGTTATTCGAGCTTTATCGCTAGACAGTTCACTTCGATTTAATGAATGCTGCATCGCTTCTATTGCTTCAGGCTTGTTATCTTCTATGGCGATAATAATTCGCTTTGGTGTCAATAGACGTTCAATAATCGCGATGCCTGAAATGATTTCATCGCTGTGCTCTTGCATCAGTCTATCGTCAGAGGTGATATAAGGCTCACACTCAATGCCATTGATGATCACAAGCTCAATATCGCTAGCGGGTCGCAGTTTTATATGAGTGGGGAACGCTGCTCCACCAAGACCTGCAATGCCTGCGTCTTGTATCTTTTCTAAAATCTGTTGATTATCTAACGCTGCAACCTCACTAATGTCGGTTTCAACGGCTTCATCCTTGCCATCGGCAATTAAAATACAACTTAACACTGGTAAACCGGACGCATGGTTACTAGGCATCGGCTTTATCGCAGTGATAGTCCCGGATGTAGGCGCGTGTACAGGACAATGAGCAAAGCTTGTCCCTTCTGTAAGCGCTTGCCCCTTAAGTACTTGATCGCCAGCATGAATGGTAAGCAGAGCACTGTCGCCCACTTGCGGGATCGGTACAATAAATTGCTTGGCCAAAGGCAACGTTTCAATTGCGGTTTTATTGGATAAGGTTTTTAACTCTGGCGGGTGAATACCACCATGGGAGCGCCAAATGGTTCCTTTATCAATTTGTTCTAATAAAGTTAGCACTGAGGTTCCTCTTGCACTTGTTTCACTGGTATTGCATTTAACTGCCAATCCCACGTTTTAGTTGTTTGTTCTATCGGTAGCATGTCAATACAATCTACAGGGCAGGGAGCGACGCATAGATCGCATCCTGTGCAATAATCGGTGATTACTGTATGCATCAGCTTACCTGAGCCTAATATGGCATCTACCGGGCATGCCTGAATACATTTAGTACAGCCAATACACTCATCTTCCCGTATAAACGCGACCTTCTTTTCTTGTACTTCTTCTGTTGCTGTTAAAGGTTGGGGATCGACACCGAGCAGATCGGCAATTTTTTCCATGGTAGCGGTGCCACCAGGCGGACATTTATTGATTTGATCGCCGTTGGCAATAGCTTCAGCATAAGGTTTACAACCTGGGTAACCACATTGTCCACACTGGGTTTGAGGTAATAAGGCTTCAACTTGATCGACTAACGGATTACCTTCTACTTTAAATTTTTCTGCGGCAAATCCAAGCAAGACACCAAAGACAAGGGCGAGTATCGTGAGGACAACAATTGCAATAACAATACCTGACATGTTTATTTAACCAATCCTGTAAAGCCCATAAATGCGAGAGACATAAGACCTGCGGTAACCATGGCGATAGCACCGCCTTTAAATGGAGCTGGAACATCTGCAGCAGCAAGCCGTTCACGCATGGCGGAAAACAGGATAAGCACTAAAGAAAACCCTACTGCCGCGCCAAAGCCAAAAATTGCCGACTCTAAAAAGTTATGGTCTTCATTAATATTAAGTAGTGCCACACCTAGTACTGCACAGTTTGTTGTAATCAGTGGCAGATAAATTCCTAATGCGCGATGTAAAGATGCGCTGGTTTTCTGTACTAACATCTCAGTAAATTGAACGACGACAGCAATGACTAGAATAAAGCTCATTGTTCTGAGGTAGCCGAGATCAAACGGCAGCAGAAGGTACTGGTTTACAAGGTAGCTGAGAATAGAAGCCAAGGTCAGCACGAAAGTGGTCGCCATTGACATACCAATAGCCGACTCAAGTTTGCTTGATACTCCCATAAAGGGACATAGACCTAGGAATTTAACTAGTACAAAGTTATTGACCAGCACGGTGCCAACCAATAACAGGAGATATTCACTCATCTCAATTCATTATTTAGACAATATTACCGCTATTATCGGCTTTTCCGGCCCTATAAACAACACAAAGAAAGCAGGGACAAATGAATTTGGTTTCTAGTGAGTGAATTTAGAGCACCAATTGTGGTTTTTCACTGTTACTTACTGTTAGTAAAGGGGTTGGTTTGGCGATGTAGTAGCCTTGAAGGCCATCCATTAACAAATGCTCCATCGCTAATTTCTCTTCTTGGTTTTCTACCCCAGTGGCAATCACACGGATAGTGAGCTTTCTTGCTATATCAATAATCATTTTGACGAAGAATTGATTGTGAGAGTCAGAATTTATTCCTTGGGTATAGCTGCCGTCCAATTTAATAAAGTCTGGTCGTACATCTTTGAAAAACTTAAAAGAGGTGAAGCCTAGGCCAAATCGTTCAATAGATACACGTGCACCTACACTGTGGGCTTCATTGATAAAGTGGTAAGTTGCGGACAAGTTCGTCTGCATCCCTGACTCATTGACTTCAAAAACTAATCTTGCTGCTAAGTGACGTTGACGACCCAACACATTTTTAAGCCACGCAACAAAATTTTCTTGGTTTGCTGACGATGCTGATATATTTATACCAAATAAACCAGACATTGATGGTGTTTCATTGAGCATGCTTAAGGTCTTTAGAATGACGAGTTTGTCGAGCTCCTCGCTCATTCCATGGCGTTCAGCCATCGCTATTACGGTTGCCGTTGGAAGAAACTTCCCTTGGTCATTATAAAATCGAGATAGCAGTTCTCGGTATGATTCGACATCGTTTCTGCAGGGGCGGATAGGCTGGGCATAGAATTTTATCGCTTTACGTTTAACAATATCATCTATCGCGACTTTCCAGCGGCTATCACCAAATAACTCATCGCCAGTCAGTTTCTGTAATACATGTACACTGTTAGGTCCTAATGTTTGAGCAATACTCACGGCGGTATCAGCAAGGGTCATCAAAGATACCGGGTCACTATCCTGTAAGTAGGGGCACAAACCTATATAGGCAACTGAATCAGTACCTAAACTTTGCTGATAATCATCGAATGCATTCTTTACCTGCTCAATTATACTGGTGCCATCTTTAAGCGTGACATCCGGCAGTATGAGTGCAAAATCCGCTGTTGAGATCCGGTAACAATAAGCATTCGGAGATTTAACTAACGATTTTCTAATGTGATTTGCAATTCTGGTTAAGTAATCGTCACCAGCCTCACGACCATGTAATTGGTTTATGGCGCCAAGCTCTGTGGCTTTTACCATGGCAAGTACACCGAATTGTTGGCTATTAGGGGAGCAGATATCATTGAGTTTTTCAGTGAATTTAGCTCGGGTGCCGAAACCAGTAATAGGATCTTGAAATGCTGCTCTTGATAGTTTTTCATTGGACTCATTGAGCTTATCAATTTCGGCTTTTAAATTATGCTGACATGACTCAATCGCTGCAGCTAAAGGCTTGAATTCGCCTTTTAACTTAGATTTTTGTATCGAGTGAAAAGTAAAACTAGGCAGTTCTTCTATGAGTTTTGCGCCATATTGAATTTTCTTTGTTTGGCGGGAAGTGAGTAGTAGTGTAAATAAACTGATAAACAGAAATGTGCCCCAAATGAGCATCAGTTGCAGTTTAAACTGTTCAACGATTTCTAAAAAAGTGTTTCCAATGGAGAGTTTTACTTGTAAGCGTCCATTTGTTAAAGATTGGGTATAGGGGATATCGACGTCAAAGAAGTTACTTGTTATATCGTTATTTTTAAAAAGTAATTGACCTTTAGTGTAACTATTATCGCTATCATTGCTGTCTATATATTGAAAAAATTGAAAAGAGAACTGCTGGTCTAAATCCTGATATAAATCCTTACCATCGCCCTGCCAAATGCTCTTTGCTGCAATGCTGGCGGTGTATTGTGCGAGTACTTCTTCGCTGTGTTTGTCTATGTCGGCTCGATTGATTGAGTATGTGATAAACGTAAGCACGCAGAAAATGGATACTAAAAACAGCTGATAATATCGGAAACTAGTCATATTGAGTCCATTCGCATTTATAGAAGACGGTGATACTGCTAAAAGATGTATCAAAGGCCATTATAAACATGTTTTAAATTTATTATCAGTCGCTTTACTTGAGGAATTTTAATTGGAGATAATCTTTGCTGAAATGCTGAAATGCT